>PHDQ01000053.1 GCA_002841025.1 Bacteroidetes bacterium HGW-Bacteroidetes-13
AACAAGTCACAAACAGACATGTCCTAAAACAACTGATGAAAAACGTTCAGTTTATCGAGATAAACTAAAGATTTCACAAATGCGGTTGCAATTGTTATCAAATCAGTCCGCTTGCAAATTAATTTATTCGAAAATGAGTTGGAAAATTCATTTTGACACCAAAAAGATTCCCCCGTCAATCAAATGTGCAACTTCAGATCGATTGCTTTTGATGTTTTCCAGATGGTTTAAAATTTTCTTACAAAAATCCGTTTCATTGGACAAACTTGCGAGTTCATACAACTCAACCGACAGCAACCAATCGTTTGGATGATGAGCGACAATTTCCACAAATATTTTTTGCAGCGATATGGTTTTATTTTTTCCTTCTCTGTAGTCTCTGACTTGTTGGTATAATTTTTCCAAAGCAGATTTTTCAGCAGATTTTTGGTGTTTGATGGTTGTTTCCTGAGGAATTTTCATCAATTGCTCGAAACTTTTCGTGTCTGCCGGACCGCTGAATGCGGAGATAATCTCTTTGCCGACAGCCATGTCATACACGCCCCAATCGGGTTGGAAAAGTATTTGGTTTTGATAGGTGACAGTACAATTGTTAAAACTGATGAGAATGATTTTTCCTTGTAAATTCCGAGTGCCGGTAATGATTACTCCGGATACTTCGATGCCACCTTCAAAGTTTAAAGTCACACATTCACCCTCATAAATATCATACGCCAGCAAATCGCGCGGACTCATGTCTTCGATTGCCAAGTTGATGCCCTTGAGCTTTCCGATTGGGCTTCCAAATCCATTGGAATGGTTTGCCACACCGTGTCCAACCAACTCTTTATCGCGTGACGACAAGGCAGTTTGCCCGGTTGTTTGCACGTAAATTGCTTGTCCTTCGTGTTCAATCACCTTCGAAAAAACGCCTGAAATTTGAATCCCGGTGCTCAATTCAAGGGTGCCCAAAACTTCAGAGTTTATTAATTTTTGTACGCCTTTCAATCCGCCTTTCCGTAGCGCCATTTGGTTGGCAAATTCTTCCAAAACCAAACTCAAATGGGCAAAATCGGGGGTGACATAGAGTTGAGGTTGGGGTTTGGTAATATCAAAAGACTGAAAAGCAGCCTCAATCGAATAAGGCACTTTTTTTACCTGATCGGTCATACACCACGCGCTTTCGCCAATGGAAGACAAAAGTCCGGCTCCATATATTTTCGGATTCTCGGGTGTGCCGATGAGCCCGTATTCGACTGTCCACCAATGTAGGTTTCGGATGAGTGCCATCTCGCTGGATTCGCCCATGTTTTCCTGCAACTTTTCCACTCTTTTTTCGGCTTCTTCAATTTCATTTTGGGGTGTTCCCTCGGCTTCTTTGATGATAGACAAATGCCGAATGGCTTCGTACATTTCATAATCTTTGGCACTCGAAATGGCTTTGCTTCCGATTTCACCGAATCGCCTCAGATATTCCGCGTATTCCGGATTGGCAATGATGGGCGCGTGTCCGGCACCTTCGTGGATGATGTCAGGTGCCGGTGTGTATTCGATGTGTTCGAGTTGGCGGATGTCGGAAGCGATGACCAACACATTGTAGGCCTGAAATTCCATGAATGCATTGGGCGGGATAAAACCATCTACGGCAACGGCTGCCCAACCGATTTCTTTTAAAATACGGTTCATGCCGTACATATTCGGAATATAATCAATTGAAATCCCCGTTTTCTTCAAACCGTCCAAATAGGAACTGTGCGCAACCCGACTTAGGTAATCTACATTTTTCCGCATCACATAGCGCCAAACGGCTTGGTCAATCGGGCTGTAATCGTCATAATTTTGGGGTTTGATAAACTGGCGGAGATGTTTGGGCAGTTTGTCTAAAACCGGATTGTTGGGAATCGGGTGCTGCATTTTTTGACGCTTTGTGTAAAAATACAAAGAAATTCGGTCGGTTTGTTTTAAATAAAACATAAAAACCGCCCGGAGGGAGCGGTTCAAAATAATGGACTCAAACACTGATTTTATTTTTTATTCCCCGGAGGATATTGCATCAGTATTTTAGAGACAAATTCGTTGATGTTTTTTTCTTTCCGCTCGATGTTGTCCGACAAAACACCTGTTCCTTTTCCTTGCCAAATCAGTTCTTTTTTCTGGGCATCGATCAAATCGACAAACAGCACTCCCTCCGTAGAAACTGAAACATTGTTGCCATAACCACCACCATAACCGTAAGGCCCGTAAAAGTATGGGTTGCCATAATAGCCGTAACCATAGCCATACGGATTGTACACATCTACGCGTTCTTTGGCTTTGGCAAAAATATTAATCATCAAATCGGGATTTTCGGATTTGGTAAATCCTTTGGCCAACATTTCGCGTTCGATGGCACGGAGAATTCTCTTTTTATCCAAATCGGATATTTCAACCTTGTCGATACCGTCTTTGTAAAACGCAAAAGTTTTGTACTGATTAAAAGGCACGGTTTTATCATAATCCGTAGCCACTTGCACTGAGCTACAAGCTGTCAGAAAAAGTGCGAATAAAACAATTGGAAATAATACATTTTTCATAACCTGAGATTTTAAAAGAATTAATCAAAAATTATACCATTCGACCGAATTACTTCGTCAAAGAATTCGTTTTGTTGGAATATCCGTAGGGGCAATGCCGACAACCACTTTGGCAACAATAGCCACGTTTGCGGTGAAAGGTTTCCGTGAAAACTTTAAATCCTTCTTCGGACCAATAAAAATCTTCGTTTTCCTTCATCAATTTCAATTGTAACAAAATTAGGGAACATTTACCCTACTCAGGCAGGCGTTTTAAAAAATTTAGGAAGTGAGCGAAATGCGATTAAACGATTTTTTGAAGTTCGGCGGCAATGTCGATGTCTTTCGGCAAACCACCGATGCTTTGCAACTTGATAGAAGCCAATTTGAGTGCTGTCCGGATGCAGGTTTCTGGCGATTTCTCTTGCAGAAAAGCAAAAAGAAAACCAGACCAAAAAGCATCGCCGGCTCCAGTGGCATCAACAATGTTATCGACGGGTAAGGCCTTTTCTTGGATTATCGGAAATCCTTTCCGAGATAATTTCACCCCTTTGCTGCCCAAAGTCAGACAAACCCAATCGACGCCGGCTTGGTGAAAATAATCAAACGCTTCGGCATGGCTTATTTCTAGTCCAAAATAGCGATTGATGTCGTCTTCACTGAGTTTGAGTAGCGGGTTGTATGCACAAAATGCGCGAACAACCTGCTGCGCTTCTTCTCTATTCGGCCAGATTTTATGGGCGTAATTTAAGTCGATACTCAGTCTGCAACCCAAAGAATTCGCTTTTTTTGCCTTGTCGAGAATGGTTTGACGTGCCGGATTTCTACTCAGTGCAAAACAAGTGGTGTGAAAAATTCGCGCTTGCGAAAGCCACTCATCGGGAATTTGCATTTCATAAATTTCTTTATCCGCTTCGCGATAAGCCAAAAAATCGGGAGTTCGGGTCGTTTTTGAAACCAAAATGACGCTGGTTGGGAAGTCGTTTAAAACGGCGATACTTTCTTTCTCCAAACCTCGTTTGTCCAATTCTTCCAAAACAAATTTTCCGAGACCATCGTTTCCAACACTTGAAATGAGTTTGACTTGCATGCCCAATCGCGTGGTGTTGACTGCCACATTGGTGGGCGATCCACCCAAAAACCGTTTGTAATCGGTCGTGGAAAAAATATCTGATTCCGTTTGATGACCGATGAAATCAATCAAAATTTCACCTGCGGATAATATGTCTATGGTTTTCTCACGCATGGCTTTAGGTTAACAATTTTTTACCTTCGATGCCTCTCGAAAGCAATACAGTGGCTGCTGCGCTCCACGAACATTTGGGCACACCTGTTGGCGTATTGGTGGCGGTATTAAAATTTTCATAGAAACTCCAGCCTTCCACTTCGTTGAGTTTATTGATTTGCTTCAAGACATTTTGTGCCAACTCGTTTTGACCGTGATTCAACAAGCCCAAACCATAGAAACCGTTGACCATTTGCCAAGTTCCGCCGTTGTGAAATTCGTATGGAACGTTTCTGAATTCGTATTTACAATTGTTTTCCAATAACTTCCATTCCGGGTCTGCTTCCGTGATGGCAGGCCAAAAGGCAGGCAGTAATTTGGTCTTGACCGAATTGCGAATCTTTTCGCTGTATTTGATAACTTTTTGTGAAAACTCTTCCTTGTCAATTTCCAAAATCAAGGTCAAAGCGTTGGCAAAAGCATCAAATTGTTCTTGATATCCGGACGGATTTAAGGCTGCAACCCAATATTTTTTCTTGTGCAACTGACTGTAAGCTCTCGGATGATAGGGTTCGTTGGTAGTTTTTCGTTTTCGGTAATTCTCGGAAATTTTGCGGGTGATGCGGACAATTTTTTCTTCATTTTCGATGGAAGGAAACAAAGCATTGAAAGCACGTAAAGCCCAAACCCGCAACAATTGATCGTACAAAATATATCCTTCGGTAATGTACTCATCTGCCCAATTTCCGGATCGAGGCACATACATCAGATGATTGTTGTTAAATTCCCAAGCTTCTAACAAATTGAAGCCTTTATTGATGTTGTCAACATGTGCTTTTGCAAAAGCCACGTCGTTGGTTATTTGTGCATAATTACACACGCCGATGATAAACCACGAAATGGTATCGACTCTGCCTGCCAATCCGCCAAAACTGAGTTTGACCCCGTTTTTATCAAAAAAAACGTTTGACGGAATATTTCCCAAATGATGCTGATGGTCTGACAGCGTGATAAGGGTTTCCCGGAATGTTTTTACCAATTGTTCGTCGCCGTCCATGAGCGCGGCCAAACCGCAGATGACACCGTCACGTGCCCAAATGCGTCGATAATTGGTGATGTCATTGGCACTTGCCAAGAAACCTCTTTCCGTGGAAACTTCTTTCAATAAAGCGATGGCTTGGTCGTAAGCATTCATGGGGTAAAAATTTTATCGGGGTCTGTGAGTAAATCAAGTTTTTGTCTTAATTCATCTTTTAAAAGAGATAATCCAAGCTGATACGAACCGTTCATCCAACCAAAACCGGAGGTTGTGATGTAGTCGAATTCTGTTCCGACATTTCCGTATTCTGCATAAACCTTGTGGGTACAGGCAACAACGTCGTACTTTTCAGGTATGGTTCCGTTGTAATCAACTGCGTTGCGGGTAATCATCCACAACCATCGATAGATTAATTCTTGCGCTTCTTTTTCAAATCCATAATTGAGCAAGCCTTTCCAAATCATCATTTGGTGGGGTGCCCAACCGTTGGGATAATCCCATTGGCGTTGCGGTTGGTTGGCACCAATGTGTGCAACCGATGCTTTGGAAGTTGCCAAAACGCCACCTTTTGCCTTAAAGAATTGCATCAGATTTTGTACGGATTTCAATGCCTGCTCTTTGCTGCACAGTTTAGCCCAAAGTGGATAAAAATTGGTTGCCGATTCAAACCCGGTTTGTGTCATTGATTGAAAATCATAATCGAAAAAGCTTCCTTTTTCAACATTCCAGAGTAATTTATTCATCAGCATCTTCCGCGTGGCTGCTTTTTCTATCCAAAAATCGGTGTGGTAGTATTGGCCTTTTTGTGTTTTAAATTTATTCCCAAAATAAGTTGCTATCAAGTAGGCAAAATCTGTTTCGTATTTGTATAATAGAGCGTTAACATCGACACAATTCAAATCGGCGCAACAGTTGTCAAGCCGCCAGGAAGTGTCGTGCCCACTTTCGCGCAGACTTCGGTCATGTGTAAAATAAAGGTCTAATTCTGCATCGGCGATTTCCCGATTGGTGTATTTTTCTTCAAATTCTTTCAGCGGCAATCCGTGTTTGTTTGCAAACTTTTTCAAAACCTCCTCAAAGTGACCGGCTTCAGTTTCGGGAGGAATGCCTATGCCTTCAGCCAGGTAGCGATTGAGCCCGTTTTCTGTCATTCTTTTTCCGGGTACCATCCAAACCGTTTCGTATTCTTTGATGGCAACTTCCAATACATTTTGAAGCCAAGCTTTGTCCTTTTTGGAATCGGCTTCAAAAACTTCGCGTATGAATGAGCTTAAAAAAGGTGGTTGTGTGCGGGTTAGATAGTAGGTTCGGTTGGCATTGAGGATTTTCCCGTAATGCTTGATTTGGTAACAAAAATTGTCCACCATGGCTTTGGCTAAATCCAAACGACCATCCAAAAGCAAACCGATGCCTTCAAAATAGCTGTCCCAACCGTACATTTCGTTGAATCTCCCGCCGGGAACGACAAAAGGAACGCCTTTGTTGTTTTCAATTTTCAGGGACAAAATTCCAGGAAGCCGATTGATATCCATTACATATTTGGGTGTAATTTTTTTCGGAAGCGTTTCAACTTTTAGATTGGGATGTTTTTTTTGAAGTCCGGAAAAGTATTTTGCCGCAACCTTATCCGTATAGGGAACGTAGATACGCTGAATGTCAACCTCCGATTTGTCATCGCTCAATATTTTGTCGAGACCTTGTACATCGACCGTTCTTGTCAAATCATCCCAAAAATAATCGCGTATCATTCTGGAAATGCGTGAAGAGGGAGCTTCTTCAATTTTTGAAAGTGGAATGACCGCCTCGGTTTTTCCGAGATTTTTTTCCAAGGCCAACTCTTGTAATAAATTGGATAGAAAATAAATTCCTTTCACCTCATACGCCTGTCCTTTGTCTGAATGAATCACAAATGATTGAGGCCCCGCATCTTCCTTGGTGATTTTTTTGTCACCATCGGTGTCTTCTTGGGCTAATAGCTTTTGAAGCGTTTCAGATATGTCAAGCTTAAACTGCATTTTTTGTGGTCAATTTTTTTAGAATAAAATAAGCTAACAGCAATAAAGACATCGGAATCAATGTAAAATAAAAAGCGTTTTCCGCCCCTTTATTTTTAAACAACCAACCCACGACCATCGATCCGAGCGAGCCTCCCAAGGCAGAAAATACAACAATCAATCCGGTCATCGGACTGTGAAGCTTTTTAGGCAAAGCGCTCAGTACAACCGAATTCAATAGAGGATAAATCGGCGCAATAAACAAGCCTACGATAGGAAAAGCAAAACCAACCAACGGTATATCCGCAATCGTATTGATGTCTTTTATTTCTAAACCAACTGCTTTTGGAAGTACAAATATCACCAACAACATGGCAGAGATTGTACAAATAATCAACACCCATATCCAGTTGATATGTTTGGTAATGAAACCGGCAAGTAATCTGCCAACAGCCAAGGAAATAGCCAAAATACTCGCCATCATGATGCCTACACTTTCGGGCAAATGCAATACTTTGTTATTGAATGTTGGTAACCACGACATGATGCCTTGTTCGATCATCACAAAAAGAAAAGCACTGATGACAAATACGACTGTGAGTAGCTTCGCTAAAAGTTTAAACATTTGAAAGAAATCATCTAACAAATCTGCTCCCGGAATTTCAATTGACTTTTCAAATTTTGTGCTCAACAAAAATAAAAAAGACAAGGCCGAAAGTGCTGCCAAAAGCCAATACACATTGAGCCATGCATCCGGATTGTTCGGGTCATTAAAAGCAGGAAATAGAAAATACGCCAGGGCAATACCAATCATAAAAACCCCTTCGATGCTGCTCATCAAACTGTTGTGACCTTTCTGATTATCGGTCACCATCCCAATCATCGAATACACAGAAACCTTGATTAGTGCAAAAGAAACCCCAACCGTCGCAAAAAGAATCTTGGCCGACAAAAACGAATTGCCAAAATACATTTGTACGCAGGCTAACGCGACCAGACCCAAAGCGATCAACATACCGCGTTTAAAGCCAATTCGAGGTAGAAAAGAAGCTACCAAAAAGGAAACAATGGCAATTGGCATATCTTTAAAAGGTTCTAAAATGCTGGCTTGAACTTCATCAACACCATAATTATTCTGTGATTTTAAAATCACGATTCCTACACTGTTCAACAAAATTGCGAACACAAAGTAGTTGAGAAACATCGATATTTTTATACCTAAATTATTCATCTTTTTATATTTATTTCGACTTTTTACGACTTCCTACGGTTCGGGGTTCAGCAATTATCACTTAATACAAGTATTTTTTTATTTGTCATCCCGATAATTATCGGGATTTACTTGCATCATATTTTGTCTAGCGGATTGGGAAGCTATCCAATTTATGGTCATGGCATTCATAATCGTCTATTTATTAAATGTTAAACCTTCTTCTTTATCAGGTTTTATTCGCAATGCCAACAATGCGGCAATGATAAAGAAGACACCGCCAAACAATATGGCATTAACCGCACTGTCCCCCAAAAGGTTTTTTACGATAGGTCCAAATGATAAAGTCTGGATTCCCATGGGAATAACAATCATCATATTGACAATCCCCATATAAACACCTCGACGTTCCTCCGGCACCACTTTTGAAACCATGGCATAAGGAATTCCCATCATGGTAGCCCAACCAATCCCAAATAAAATCATGGGCAAGAGCAACAAGTATTTGTCTGAAATGTATGGCATGCTCAACATGGCAAGCCCTGTCAAGAACAAACTGCCAACATACACCAACTTATTGCCGTATTTTACCGCGATTGGCACCAAAATGAGTGCAACCAGCATGGTGACAAGGTTGTAAGTCCCGTTCATGAGTCCCGTTTGGGCCAATGCTTGCTCAGATAAGGATTGGATGTTTTGGGCAAAGGAAGTGTCGGTAGTAGTGATTTCTGCACCGCTCTTACAGGCATCCATAATGCCATCAAATTTTGCAACGTCTTCATTGCTAATCCCAAAGAGACTCGTTCTTAACATAGGCGTTATGAATTGCCAATACACAAACAAGGCATACCATTGAAACAGATAAACCCAAGCCAATTTTTTCAAGAGCAACGGCATCCTCCCAATGGCTTGATAGATTTCAATAAAAGGTTCGAAAATTCGATGCATCATTGAGTGATTGTTACGCGCTTTGATGACTTTTAACTCTTCATCCGAAGGGGGTATTTCCGGCGTTTTTAGCACAGACCACAGAATAGTCCCAATAGACATAATGGCGCCCAAAAAGAAAGAATAATATACCCACGTTGGGATGACCGGAATCACTTCGGTTCCCGTGCTGCATAAATTCGCCCCTTCAACGACAGGGACGCTAAACCAATCTTGGAACAAAAACAATGAAAAGTTGGCAATGGTAATTCCGGCACCTACAAACAAACTTTGCATTTGAAACCCATAGGACAATTGCTCATCAGGCAGTTTATCCCCGACAAAAGCTCTGTACGGTTCCATAGCGGTATTGTTGGCCGCATCCAAAATCCAAAGCAGTCCGACGGCAAACCATAATTGTGAACTGAATGGAAACACAAACAAACATAAACTTGCCAAAATTGCACCAATCAAGAAGAACGGCTTTCGTCTTCCCCATCGTGGCGACCAGGTTTTATCGGAGATAGCGCCAATTAAGGGTTGAATCAACAATCCGGTGACGGGACCTGCAAGGTTTAATAAAGGTAACTCGTCATGGTGGGCACCCAAAAAAGAAAAGATAGGGTTGACGGCAGTTTGTTGTAAACCGAAACTGAACTGGATTCCAAAAAACCCCACGTTCATATTCCATATTTGCCAAAAGGACAGCCTTGGTTTAAAAAGTTTCATTTCCGTTTGTCGTTGGTTTTAGTAATATGAGACGGTGATTGACCTCAGTCGTTGCCAGCCCCATTTTAATGCCAAATTGCCTGAAAACAAACTCCATCAAAACTTTCCTTTTCCATAAAGTAAAGTCAGGATGCGTCAACTTGTTCATTGCAAATTTGGTTTTGGTTAGTTAAAAAAGGTTAATTCGTAGTTTGATATTAAATCATTAATATTGCTTTGTATTATTTAACAATCTGCTAAACTTCTTAATGAAAATTTGTCGAATATACATTTTAAAGCTAAAAGAAAAAAAAATAGCACATAAATTTATCAATTTTGAACACCGAAACCGTTTTAGTTTCATAAATTTAACGTAAAAATATTTTTACAATGCAAGACGTAACACTCAAACAAATAGCTGAAATACTAAACATCTCGATTACAACAGCCTCAAAAGCTTTGAAAGATTACAAGGATGTCAGCCCGAAAACGCGAATTGCTGTGAGGAATTTGGCCGAAAAACTAAATTTTAAACCCAATACGACCGCACTCAATCTCAGAAACAAAGAATCCAAAACCATCGGATTGCTCATTCCTGAAATTGTGCATCACTTTTTTTCCAACGTCATCAATGGGGTCATCGTAGAAGCAGAAGAGCACGGATATTTGGTCATCGTGCTCATCTCAAATGACTCTTATGAATTGGAAAAAAGACAGGTCGAACTCCTTTTAGACAAACGGGTGGATGGAATTCTCGTGTCGCTTGCAGGCAGTACCATAAACATAGATCACATCAAACAAATATTGAAGAGAGGGGTGCATTTGGTGATGCTTGACAAAATATCAACCGAAATCAATTGTTCAAAAATTATCATCGACGATCGCAAAGCCGCTTTTGATGCCACCGAGAAATTAATCCTATCCGGTTGCAAAAAAATAGCTCATTTTAAAGGTCCGGACGGGCCAAAAACTTCGCTCGATCGCTATTTGGGATACAAAGATGCATTGGAAAAACACAAACTTGATTCTAGTTTAAATCTTGTTTACACCAGTAAAAATGTGAGTTTAGAGGATGGACGACAGTATATGGATCAAGCACTGCGAGAACACCCTGATTTGGATGCCATTTTCACCATAACCGATTTGGTTGCTGCCGGTGCACTCCAATATTGTCAAGAAAATAAGATTGCCGTGCCGGGAAAAATATCTATCATGGGATTCAGCAATTGGTTTGTTTCCGGACTGATGACACCCTCATTGAGCACGGTCGATCAGCCCGGTTTTGAAATGGGTCGAGTTGCCTTTTTGCAACTCCTAAAAGAAATCGAACTGAAAAAAAATGAAGCATCCATTCATCCGGAAACCATTGTCATTCCGACCTCCGTTGTGCTCAGACAATCTACCAAAAATTAGCATAAGAAAATCGTTTAATTCTTATTCAGGTCTGAAAAATAAACCTAACTTTGCTATTCTATTTATTGAAAAATCATGAGCGATATTAGCAAAAGAAGTGATGCTCTCAACTATCACGAATTCCCGACTCCGGGAAAAATACAAGTAGTACCTACTAAAAAACACAGTTCACAAAGAGATTTATCATTAGCCTACTCTCCCGGTGTTGCCGAACCTTGCTTGGAAATTGAAAAAGACAAGGCCAACGCGTACAAATACACCATCAAAGGAAACTTGGTTGCGGTAATCTCAAACGGAACGGCTGTTTTGGGCTTGGGCGACATCGGTGCCGAGGCCTCAAAACCTGTCATGGAAGGAAAAGGATTGTTGTTTAAAATTTTTGCAGATATTGATGTGTTTGACATTGAAATCGACACCAAAGACGTAGAAAAGTTTATAGAAACCGTCAAAAACATTGCGCCTACCTTCGGCGGTATCAACCTGGAAGACATCAAAGCACCGGAGGCATTTGAAATTGAGCGAAGACTCAAAGAAGAACTCGACATTCCGGTCATGCACGACGATCAGCACGGAACAGCCATTATCTCAGCGGCTGCTTTGTTGAATGCAGTTGAGATTGCAGGAAAAAAAATGGAATCCATCAAGATGGTTATCAGTGGTGCGGGCGCAGCAGCTGTTTCCTGCGCCAGACTTTACAAGGCATTTGGAGTCAAATCTGAAAACATCATCATGATTGACAGCAAAGGTCCCATCAATGATAAAAGAGAAGATCTTTCTTGCGAAAAACTCGAATTTGTCTCTACCCGAACGGTAAAAAATCTTCAAGAGGCTTTGGAAGGAGCCGATGTTTTTATTGGACTTTCAAAAGCAGGGGTTCTTTTGCCGGAAATGTTGATGAAAATGGC
>PHDQ01000323.1 GCA_002841025.1 Bacteroidetes bacterium HGW-Bacteroidetes-13
TTTTTTTAATAAAACGTATCGAGAACGCTACAATTACAAGTTTCTCGATACCTGCCTGTGGCAGACAGGCAATTTTTAAGAGTAAAGCGGTCGCATTACTATTAAAAATCACGCGAAGTGACGGTTAAAACGAAATTCATTTGAATAGCTGAATAGTTACCTGAAAATTAATCATTAAGAATTTATTCGATATTATTAGCCTAAGATGTTATTTTTCACAAACGATATGGTCTCGAAACCGAGTTATCACGTTTGAAAGGCTTGCATTTGAAAAAATGAACTCTTGCTGTTGCGTGGGTTGAGTTGTTGTCGTATTTTAGTCAATGAATATTCCGATTTGAATTGAATCAAAATTTATGCTTAAACAAGGATTACAACTAAAGTTATCACAGAAATTATCGCCTCAGCAGATTCAACTGATGAAGTTGATTCAGCTGCCCTTGCAGGATTTTGAACAACGACTCAAACAAGAATTGGAAGAGAATCCGGCTTTGGATCAAGATGAATATCAAGAACCTACGGATGATGGTGAGCCACTTGAGGATGATTTTCAGGAAGATGACTATGATGGAGATTCTGAAAAAATAGAAGCTGAAGACATCAACATCGATGAATATTTGAGTGATGACGAAACGCCCGATTATAAACTTCAAGCCGGAAATTACAGTGCCGATGACGAAGAAAAATCAGTGCCCATGGTTTCTGGCATCTCTTTTTATCAACATTTACAATCGCAACTTGCTACATTTCGCTTTGATGAAGAAGAAGCCGAAATAGCAGAGTTTATCATTGGTTCCATCGATGAAGATGGTTTTTTAAGACGCTCATTATCGGATTTGGTTGATGATTTGGCTTTTACGCAAAACATCTATACAAACGAGGATAAAGTGTTGTCGATTCTCAAGATTGTTCAAGAATTGGATCCGGCAGGGGTGGGTGCGAGAGATCTCAGAGAATGCCTTCTCATTCAAATCAGGCAAAAAGAGCAGACGGCAAATGTCGCCTTGGCGCACAAGATAATAGACACCACATTTGAGCAACTCAGCAAACGTCATTTTGATCAAATCATTCATCGGTTGAACACTACGGAAGATGCCTTGAGAAGTGCCCTGGAAGAAATCGAAAAATTGAATCCCAAACCCGGAAATGCGTTTAGCGGAAGCTCAAAAAGCATCGAACACATCATTCCTGACTTTGCCATTAGAATTGTCGATGGAAAACTCAATTTGACGCTCAACAGCCGGAATGCACCGGAATTGTTCGTTTCAAGAGATTATACGGACATGCTCGAAGGCTACAAAAAGGCCCGTGAAAAATCGACTCAGCAACGCGAAGCCGTTCAATTTATCAAACAGAAACTCGATTCAGCCAAATGGTTTATAGATGCCGTGAGACAACGACAACAAACCTTGTTTCTGACCATGAACAGCATCATGGTCTATCAGAAAGAATATTTTTTGACCGGTGATGAACAAAAACTCAGACCCATGATTTTGAAAGACATTGCCGAAGATATCGGGATGGATGTTTCGACCATTTCGCGGGTAGCCAGCAGCAAGTATGTGGACACGCCATATGGCACAAAACTTATCAAAGACTTGTTTTCTGAATCGATGACAAACGAGCAGGGAGAAGAAGTTTCGACCATCGAGATTAAGAAAATATTGGAAACGGTGGT
>PHDQ01000054.1 GCA_002841025.1 Bacteroidetes bacterium HGW-Bacteroidetes-13
GGGGGGGGGGTAGTTTTAATAAACATATTATGAATTTATGGGGTTAATAATATTACAAATATAACTAATCATCGTTAGAAAGCTATGTCAAAATGTTAATATTAAGATAATTTTAAGAATTGTTTTTGATTCGTCTTTAATTCATCTCATTCTTCTGCAACAACTGCAAATGACCCAACGCCTGCCGAAGATTCTTCACCTTTTCGATGGTCAGTAAAAGCCGCAGTCCGTTGCGGGTTTGTTTTTCTTTGACGGTCGCATCGTCCAGTTTATAAAGATTTTGGAGCAGTTTACTAAATTCGGCAGTTTGGTAGAAAGGAGAGTCCTGTTCGGCGATAAAATAACCTATCAATTTTCCTTTTTTCATAATCACTTTTTCCAAGCCCATCCGAGTCGCTAACCATTTTATTTTCAAACTTAAAAGCAATTCCTTTGCCGGTTTGGGCAAAGGACCGAAACGGTCGGTCAGGTGAATTTCAAATTGAGTCAAACCTTCCTCGTCTTTGATTGCTGACAATTGCTGATACAGATTCACACGCTCACTGATGCTGTTGACGTACTCGTCCGGAAACAACAGCTCGAAGTCGGTGTCGATTTGCACATCTTTTACATAGTCTTTTGGCTGTGCATTTTCTTCCGTTTGAAAGAGATCTTTGTATTCGTTTTCTCGAAGTTCCTCCACCGCTTCCTGCAAGATTTTTTGATAGGTTTCAAACCCCATTTCGTTGATAAATCCGCTTTGTTCGGCTCCGAGCAAATCGCCGGCACCTCTGATTTCCAAATCTTTCATCGCGATATTGATACCCGAACCCAAATCTGAAAATTGCTCCAGGGCGTTCAACCTTTTTCGTGCCTCGTCCGTCATCATGTGGTGTGGCGGCGTGATGAGGTAACAAAAAGCCTTCTTATTGCTTCGCCCGACGCGACCGCGTATCTGGTGCAAATCGGAAATGCCGAAATGATTGGCGTTGTTCACGATGATGGTGTTGGCATTGGGCACGTCCAATCCGTTTTCGATAATCGAAGTTGAAATGAGCACATCAAAATTGCCGTTCATAAAGTCGAGCATCAGGGCTTCCAACTTTTTACCGTCCATCTGCCCGTGACCGATACCGATTTTTGCATCCGGCACCAAGCGTTGCAACAGGCCTGCCACTTCTTTGATGTTTTCGATGCGGTTGTTGACAAAAAAAACCTGACCGCCTCGCTCCATCTCATAGCGAATGGCATCGCGTATGAGTTCTTCCGAAAAACGGACAACCTGCGTTTCGATGGGATAGCGATTGGGTGGCGGCGTGGTGATGGTCGATAAATCGCGTGCGCCCATCAACGAAAACTGAAGTGTCCGCGGAATCGGCGTGGCGGTCAAGGTAAGCGTATCGACATTGGCTTTGATGGTTTTTAATTTTTCCTTGACCGACACGCCAAACTTTTGTTCTTCATCGACAATTAACAAACCTAAGTCTTTAAAAATAACCTCTTTGCTGATGAGTTGATGCGTTCCGATGACGATATCTAATTTACCGGAAGCCAAGTCTTCCAAGGTTTTTTTGCGCTCTTTTGCCGTCCGGAATCGGTTCATGTAATCCACCGAAACCGGAAGATCTTTGAGTCGTTCGCTAAAGGTTTTGAAGTGCTGAAATGCCAAAATGGTTGTTGGCACCAACACCGCAACCTGCTTGCTGTTGTCAACTGCTTTGAAAGCTGCACGCACCGCGACTTCCGTTTTCCCGAAACCAACATCGCCACAAACGAGCCTGTCCATGGAGCGTTCACTTTCCATATCGGCTTTGACATCTTGCGTTGCTTTAAACTGATCCGGCGTGTCTTCATAGATAAACGAAGCTTCCAATTCGTGTTGCAGATAGCTGTCCGGCGCAAACGGATGTCCTTTTTGTGTTTTCCGTTTGGCATAGAGCGCAATCAGGTCAAAAGCCAACTGTTTCAGGCGGGTTTTTGTTTTTTGCTTCAATGCTTTCCACGCGCCCGAACCGAGTTTGTAAACTTTGGGTGGTTTGCCGTCTTTTCCGTTGTACTTTGATATTTTATGCAGCGAATGTATGCTCAAATACAAAATGTCGTTGTCGCCATAAATGAGTTTGATGGCTTCTTGCTTCTGACCTTCCACATCTATTTTTTGCAAGCCGCCAAACTTCCCGATGCCATGGTCGATGTGGGTGACGTAATCGCCAACTTGCAGTGAGTTGAGCTCTTTCAGCGTGATGGTTTGCTTTTTGGCATACCCATTTTTGAGATGAAATTTGTGGTAACGTTCAAAAAATTGATGGTCGGTGTAACAAACGATTTTGAGTTCTTCGTCTATAAAACCTTGATAGGCAGGAAAAACAAAAGCTTGGTAAGAAACATCGGGTGCGATGTCTTCAAATATGTCGTGAAAACGATGTACCTGCTGTTCGTTGCTGCAAAAAATATAATTTTTAAACCCGGCATCGTTTTTTTCATGCATAAATTCGGCAAAAAGCTCGAACTGCTTGTTGAATGAAAGTTGCGGTTTGGTGTGAAAGTCAAATGATTTGGTTGCCGTCGAATGTGCATTTTCAGAATAATTGAGTTCGAAAGTTTTCAATGTATCCAATTGATGAAACCATGCTTTTCCGTCACAAAACAGTTCTTCTGGCGTTGCGTGCGAAATCTCTGACGACAGTTTCCCAAAAGCTTCTACAGCCTTTTGAAAAAGTGTGTCCAACGCGTGACTTACCCGCTCTCGAGGGATGGTAAAAACGTTCGTTTCCGGCGAAACGTGGCTCAAAAAGTCATCGCGTTTTTCGCGTATGGTTTTGTTTTCTACATTCGGAATGATTTGTATTTTTTTGACCGTTTTCAGCGAAAGTTGATCGGCGATATCGAAGGTGCGAATGCTTTCTACTTCGTTGCCAAAAAACTCGATGCGATACGGTTCGTTGTTTGAAAAAGAAAAAACATCCAAAATGCCTCCGCGAACAGAAAATTCGCCCGGTTCGCTGACAAAATCGACCCGATGAAACTTGTATTCAAAGAGTACTTCATTCACAAATTCGATCGACAAAGCATCGCCAACCGAAATTTTCAAAGTGTTTTTGTCTAATTCCTTTTTGGTGATGACTTTTTCAAACAAAGCCTCCGGGTAAGTAACCACAACTGCGGGTTTCTTTTTGGAGTGAATGTGGTTGATGACTTCCGCGCGAAGCAACACGTTGGCGTTGTCCGTTTCTTCTATTTGATAAGGTCTGCGATAGGAGCTCGGGTAAAACAGCACGCGTTTTTCGCCCAGCATTGATTCCAAATCATTGAGGTAAAACGCAGCGTTTTCCTTGTCTTCCAGGATGAGCAAAATGGGTTTTTCAGTTTGTTGAAAAATGGCTGCAAGCGCAAAAGAAAGTGCCGAACCGCTGAGGCCGGTAACCGTTGAAAAACGGTCGATTTTTTCGGATGAGACGTAAGCATTCAAGGCAACTATCGAAGGATGTTGCTTGTAAATCTCGAGGATGGCTTCAAAATTCATCGGCGCAAAGATACATTTTTTGGAAGTTTTAACTGTCAGGAATTCAACCTTAAATTTGGGCTCGTTTTTCAAGATGAATTTCCCAAAAAGAAGCTAAAAAAATGAAAAACAAAAAGCGAATATTCGCTATCTTTGTGGAGATAAAAAACCAATTAAATGTCTATTTCAGATTTATATTCGACCGGATTTAGAGAAAGAAACCGCGACCATTTTGCCGCCATCGTTCGTGTGGCGCTTTCAGATGGTTTCATCAGTGCGGAAGAAAAAGCTTTTTTGGATCGATTGGCCAAAAACTTGGATGTTTCCGAAGAGGAATATGCCACGATTTTAAAGAATCCGACAAAATACCCGGTCAATCCGCCGCTGACCTATATTATGCGTATCGAGCGACTTTTTGATTTAACACGAATGGTCTATGTTGACCATATTCCGGATGACGCCCAAATTCGCTTGCTTCACCGATTGGGAATTGCATTGGGTTTTTCTCCGGCCAATGTTAAATACATCGTTGACAAAGCGTTGGATTTGGTAAGCAGAAAAGTGAGCCTCGAGATTTTTATTGATGAGATTAAGAACATGAATCGGTAGTCGATTCAATCGATTGATTTTATTTGGGTAAGCTCGCGTTGATTTCCTGAATCTTTTTCAAGATTTCGTCACGTCCGTTGTTGTTTACGGCAGAGGTTATAAATGTTTCCGGCAACTCTTCCCACAAACTTTCAAGCAATACTTTTTTATAGGCTTCCACATTGAGGATGGCGCGTTGCGTACCTACTTTGTCTGCTTTGGTAAACACCATAAAAAAAGGTATTTCATTGACACCGAGCCATTCTAAAAATTCCAAATCTATTTTTTGGGGCTCCAAACGAATGTCGAGTAGCACAAAAGCGGCAACCAATTGTTCGCGTTGCAGAAAATAATCGGTGATGTATTCTTGGAAGACCGATTTTGATTTTTTGGAAACTTTTGCATATCCGTAACCGGGCAAATCGACCAAAAACCAGTTTTTATTGATCAAAAAATGATTGATAAGTTGGGTTTTTCCGGGTTTGCTCGAAGTTTTCGCCAAATCCTTTCGGTTCGTCAACATGTTGATGAGGGAAGATTTCCCGACATTTGAACGTCCAATAAAAGCGTATTCCGGCAATCGGTCTTTCGGGCACTTGGCAACTTCTGAATTGCTGATTAGAAATTCAGCAGATGAGATTTTCATTTAGATAACGAATTTGAATCCGCAAAGTTCCGGATTTATTTTTAAGATAATTTTCTTGATTAAAATGCGCGTTTGACAAGCCATCCGTGCATCAACTGATTGAATTCGTCCGGATGTTCCATCATTGGCGCATGCCCACATTCATCAATCCAAAACAACTCTGAATCGGGCAATAATTTATTAAAATCAACAGCAACTTCAGGCGGTGTCACCTTGTCGTTTCGCCCCCAAATAATACAAGTAGGCGTGTTCATTTTCGGTAAATCTTTTGCCATGTTGTGTCGAATGGCGCTTTTGGCAATAGCCAAGGTTTTGATGAGTTTGTTGCGATCGTTTACTGTGGCATAGACCTCATCAACAATCTCTTTGGATGCCATGTTGGGATCGTAAAAAACATCCTCGCTTTTTTTCTTAATGTATTCGTAATCACCTCTTTTAGGGTAAGATTCGCCCATGGCATTTTCATACAAACCCGAACTTCCCGTGATGATTAATGCTTTTACTTTCTCCGGATACATTTTTGTAAAAAGCAGTCCGATATGTCCTCCCAAAGAATTCCCCAAAAGAATGACCCGATCCAATTTTTTATACTTCAAAAAGGCATTCAAGTATTTGGCGAAACTTCGAACGTTTGTATTGATAAGCATCATGGAATACAAAGGTAATTCGGGGATGATGATGCGATAATTTTTTTCAGGAAAATAGCTGAATACACCTTCAAAATTGCTCAATCCACCCATCAAACCATGAAGAATCACGATGGGTGTGCCTGAGCCGTGTTCAATGTATTTAAACTTTCCTTCTTTGATAATTTCTTCTAACATGGGCAGTATTCACTAACTGTGACAAATATAGATATTCTATCCGTATATCATAACAATTTTGAACATATTCAATCGAATTTACAGAAGATTAACACCTCGGTTTTTTCTTCATCAAAATATTTCTAAAAATGAATCGAACTTTCCTCAAAACAAGTTTGTTAACATCTTCAAGAACTCCAAAACGGCTTATTTTACTTAAAATCTCTTGAACTTATTAACAATGTGGTATAAAGTGGTAAAATGTGGAATTTTTTTAATTATATTTGAACTTTCAAAACTTACAACTTGACCAATTTTATAGGGACATACGAGTGTAAAGCAGACAGCAAGGGAAGGCTGATGATTCCCAACGCGTTAAAAAAACAGTTGGAACCCTTGTTCAGTCGAGGTTTTGTGTTGAAGCGTGCTGTTTTTCAACCCTGTTTGGAGTTGTATCCGATGGATGAGTGGGATTTGTTGATGCAAAAAATCAACAAATTGAATCGGTTCAATAAGAAGAACAATGATTTTATCAGAAGATTTACTGCCGGGGTGAAGGTGATTGAGCCCGATCAGACCGGGCGATTGCTCATACCAAAAGATCTTATTTCTTTTTCAGGAATTGACAAAGAATTGGTGTTGTCTTCCGCGATCAACATCATCGAGATTTGGGATAAAGAGCGCTACGAAGCAGCCATCAACGATGCTGCCGGAGATTTTGCAGATTTGGCCGAAGAAGTAATGAATGACGACCATGAATGATGAAAGAAGCTACCACGACCCGGTTTTGTTGTATGATGCTGTTGAGGGGCTGAATATTAAACGGGATGGTGTTTATGTCGATGTCACTTATGGCGGAGGCGGACATTCAGCAGAGATATTGAAAAGACTTGGTGATCAAGGGAAGCTTTTCGCTTTTGACCAAGATGAAGATGCAATAGCGAATAAGGCAGTTGACACGCGATTGGTGTTTATACAAGAAAATTTTCGATTTATGAAAAACCATTTGCGATTTCACGGAGTGAAAAAGGTAGATGGTATATTGGCAGATTTGGGCGTTTCATCTCATCAATTTGATCGACCAGAAAGAGGATTTTCAACACGTTTTGACAGTCTGCTCGATATGCGAATGAGTCAAACAGCAACATTGACGGCCAAGCAAGTCATCAATGAATACGATGAGGAAGCGTTGAAAAAAATGTTTTTTGACTATGGCGATTTGTCAAACGCAAAAGCTTTGGCGACAACGATTGTCAATGACAGAAAAGTAAAAACCATAGAAAGTTCTTTGGATTTGAAAACCACATTGAAGCGATTTTTGCCGCAACACCATGCGCACAAGATTTTGGCCAAAATATTTCAAGCCATTCGCATCGAGGTCAATCAAGAAATGGAAGCGCTCAAAGAAATGTTGACACAAACCGAACAATTGCTCAATCCGGGCGGAAGATTGGTGGTTATTTCCTATCATTCTTTGGAAGATCGGTTGGTGAAAAGATTTATGAAAAACGGACTTTTTGAAGGCGAACCACAGCGCGATGTTTTTGGAAATTATGAGGTACCATTCAAAAAGATAAACGGTTTGATAGTTCCTTCAAAAGACGAAATTAATAAGAACAATCGTGCGCGAAGTGCGAAACTCAGAATTGCCGAGCGATTATGAAGACGAATATTTATAGTTTGCTGAAAGGTAGGTTTTTAACCGAAGAAGATGCGCCGGGCAACTGGGGTTTTATTATTTATTTATCGCTTTTGGCGATGGGCATGATTTCAAGCGCGCATAGAGCAGATCAGAAAGTGGTGTTGATTTCGACCTTGAACAAGGAAGTTAAATCACTGCGTTCGGAATATGTCGATGTAAAAAGTAAACTGATGATACTCAAATTGGAATCAACCGTTACGCCTATTATGCAAAAAAGAGGGTTACGCATATCGGAAGATCCGCCTGTTAAAATTGTTGTTTCTGTACCTAAAAAATAAATCTATTCTGAATTGGAGAAAGATTCTTACATATTAAAAAGATTGTATTGGACTTCATTTTTTATGTTGATAATTGCTATCTGCATTGTTGTGAAAATGGTAGATCTTCAACTGACCGGTGGCGATGAATATCGGAAAAAAGCCGAAGCAGCCATGGTAAAAAACTTCACCATCGAACCCAACAGAGGAAGTGTGTTTTCATCCGACGGAAGCCTGTTGGCCGCATCGGTGCCTGAGTTTGAAGTTCGTTTTGATGCAGTTACCGTATCTGAGAAAGTATTTTCATCCGATGTAAAATCGCTTGCAGACTCGCTGTCGGTTTTTCTCAGGAAACCCAAATCGGAAATACTCAAAAAACTTGAGCGCGCGCGCCTCTCAAAAAACAGATATCTCCCGATTGCCCAACACCTAAGTTATTCGGACTATCTACGCATAAAAAAATTCCCCATTTTCAAAGAAGGACCCTACAAGGGCGGATTGATAACCGAGCAACAAACCATTCGCGAACATCCTTTGGGGAATTTGGCTGAAAGAACCATCGGATATGATCAAATCAATTACCAAGGGAACAGGGTTTTGTTGGGAATTGAAGGTGGATATACCGACTATTTAAAAGGCAAACAAGGGCAAAGACTCAAACAAAAAATTGCGGACAACCAATGGAAACCGGTCAACGACAACAACGAAGTTGAGCCTCAAGATGGATATGACGTGGTAACAACAATCGACCTGACCATACAAGACATTGCGCATCATGCATTACGCGAACAACTCGAAAAATATGAAGCCGACCACGGTACGGTAGTCGTTATGGAAACAGCAACCGGCGATGTGAAAGCGATAGTCAACCTGGGTAGAGGAAAATCGGGTAAATATTCGGAAACTATCAACTATGCCGTTGGCGAATCGCACGAACCGGGATCTACATTCAAAGTTATTGCCATGACGGCCGCTTTGGAAGACAAAGTAATAGACACAAGTTATGTAGTGGATACAGAAAATGGGGTGATATCCTTTTATGGTAGAAAAGTAAGAGACTCCAACCACAAAGGTTACGGAAAAATAAGTGCTGCCAAAGCCATCGAAGTTTCTTCAAATACAGGCGTAGTCAGGATTATCACCGATAAATATGGAGACAATCCAAAAAAATTTACGGATAGGCTTGCGGAAATGGGCATCAATCAAAAACTAGGCTTGCCTTTGGCAGGAGAAGGAATCCCGAAAATACCCAATCCCGATAAAAAAGGCTGGAATGGTCTTTCGCTTCCCTGGATGGCTTTCGGTTATGGTGTTTCTCTGACGCCGCTACAAATTTTAACTTTCTATAACGGAATTGCCAACAATGGTGTTTCAGTCAAACCTCGTTTTGTCAAAGAAATCAAGTTTTGGAATGAAACCGTTGCTACCATCGATACTGAAATCATCAACCCGAAATTGGCTTCGGAAGAAACTTTAAAAAAAATCAGAAAAATACTTGAAAATACCGTAGAGAGAGGAACAGGTAAATCCTTATACAATCCCGATTTTTCGATGGCGGGCAAAACCGGAACTTGTCAGACTGATTATTGGAAAGGCGAGGTGAGCTACATTTCAAGTTTTGTAGGATATTTTCCGGCGGTAAACCCAAAGTATTCATCAATTGTGGTTATTCACAAACCCAATAAAAGCATTGGCTATTACGGAGCAGATGTGTCAGGCCCGGTTTTTAAAAAAATAGCTCAAAAAGTGTACACACAATCTGTTAACGTTTCAAAAATAAATTTGAAACCCGTGTTAAATGATTCAGTCAGAATAGATTATAATCAATATTTTTTACTTTCAAGAAATCCGCTTGTACGTATGCCCGACCTCATCGGTTTGTCGGGAATGGATGCCGTCACGCTGCTCGAAAACAACGGTTACAAAACCCGAACAGTTGGAAGTGGAAAAGTCGTAAAACAATCGGTAAAACCAGGAGACACATTGAATGTTAAAAAAGCCATCTTATTGGAATTGTTATGATGAATTTGAAAGACATATTGTATAAATTACCCATCGAAGCCGTATGGGGAAGCACAGATTTGTCTATTCGCAACATCACCTTTGATTCATCCAAAGTCGGCAGCGACAATCTGTTTGTTGCCATAAAAGGCACGAATGCAGATGGACATCGATTTATTGAAGACGCAATTGCAAAAGGAGCAAAAGCCGTTGTTTGTGAGCAATTACCTGAAAACAGGCCAGATAAAGTCAGTTTTATTGAAGTGACTGACAGTAAAAGAGCATTGGCACTCATCGCTGCAAATTTTTATGATTATCCTTCCGAAAAACTCAAACTTGTGGGTGTAACCGGAACCAACGGCAAAACTACCGTGGCAACTTTGTTGTATGAATTGTTTAGAAAACTCAATTACAAAGCCGGATTGTTGTCAACCATCGCTGTTAAAATAGATGGTAATTCGATAGAAGCCACGCACACCACACCAGATTCTATTAGCATCAATCACTATCTGAACGAAATGGTGAATGCCGGGGTTGAATATTGTTTTATGGAGGTAAGTTCGCACGGCATCCATCAGCAACGCACCGCCGGATTGAATTTTGCAGGCGGCATTTTTACGAATCTCACCCACGATCATTTAGACTATCACAAAACCTTTGCGGAGTATCGCGATGTAAAAAAATCATTTTTTGACCAACTTCCCAAAAGTGCTTTCGCACTGACCAATGCTGACGACAAAAACGGATTGTTCATGTTGCAAAATTCGCCAGCAAAAAAATACACTTACGCGGTCAAAACCGAGGCAGATTTCAAAACAAAACTTTTGGAAAATCAGTTTGAAGGCTTGGTGCTGAAAATAGACAACAACGAAGTTTACACCAAATTAATAGGGCTTTTCAATGCCTACAATCTAACCGCCATATACGGCGCAGCCATACTTTTGAATGTCGAAAAATTGGAAGTATTGCGCTTGCTGACCGAATTGGAAACTGTTTCAGGAAGGTTTCAATTCATTCGCTCTCAACAAAAAATTGTGGCCATTGTTGATTATGCACACACGCCGGATGCTTTGAAAAATGTGTTGGAAACCATCAACGAAATTCGTACACACAACGAAAAATTGATAACAGTAGTGGGTTGTGGCGGCAACCGGGACAAACAAAAAAGACCAGTGATGGCTGAAGTAGCCGCCAGCATGAGCGATTTGTCAATATTCACCAGCGACAATCCGCGAAGCGAAGACCCCGAAACCATCATTCAGGAAATGGAAGTTGGCATTCCTGCACAATATACCAACAAGGTGTTGAGCATAACCGATAGAAAACAAGCCATCCGAACGGCATGTTCGTTGGCAAACCCGAACGACATCATTTTGGTGGCAGGGAAAGGACACGAAACCTACCAAGAAATAAAAGGCGTGCGAACCCATTTTGACGATATGGAAACAGTTGACGAAACACTCAAATCACTAAACAAATAAAAGACTATGCTATATCATTTATTTGATTATTTGAATCAATATTTTGAAATTCCGGGTGCGGGTTTGTTTCAGTACATTTCATTTCGCTCGGGATTTGCAGCCTTGCTTTCTTTGCTTATTTCTGCTGTTTACGGCAAAAAAGTTATTTTGTATTTACAGAAAAAACAAGTAGGCGAAACAGTTCGTGAACTCGGGTTGGAAGGACAATCTCAAAAAGCCGGTACGCCGACCATGGGTGGAATTATTATCATTTTAGCGACTGTCATTCCTGTTTTGCTACTCTCTAAATTAGACAACATTTACATCATCTTGTTGTTGATTACCACATTTTGGATGGGATGCATCGGTTTTATAGATGATTATATCAAGGTTTTTAAGAAGGATAAAGATGGACTCAAGGGTAAGTTTAAAATGGTCGGTCAACTTGGTTTGGGCTTGATAGTGGGTAGTGTCTTGTATTTTCATCCCGGTGTGACTGTCAGAGAAGCCAACATTCACAACAACGTGGTTTCGAACGAAAAAAATACAGCAGTCAAAAAAGACATCAAGTCAACTAAAACAACCATTCCGTTCTTCAAAAACAACGAACTGGATTATGCAGAATTGATTACTTGGATAGATAAAGATTTGGCATCCTATGCTTGGTTGGTATTTATACCCTTGGTAATATTTATCATCATGGCGGTTTCAAACGGCGCTAATCTGACAGATGGAATTGACGGGCTTGCGGCGGGAAGTTCAGCGATTATCGTACTCACCCTCGGTATTTTTGCATGGATTTCGGGTAACGTAATTTTCTCCCAATACCTGCAAGTGATGTACATCCCAAATTCGGGCGAGATGACAGTCTTTATCGCCGCTTTTACGGGTGCTTTGATTGGATTTCTTTGGTACAACAGTTATCCTGCCCAAATATTTATGGGCGACAC
>PHDQ01000324.1 GCA_002841025.1 Bacteroidetes bacterium HGW-Bacteroidetes-13
ATGGCTCCGGGTGAAATGGGCAAGCGCGACATGATTATCGTGGAAGCTATTTATCAATCCATCAAAGAGGGCGGTAAGAAAATCCCGCTTGATTTGGGAAAGATGGGTATTGTACCTTGATTTTTTTGTTGAAGGGTATTTGGTTTTTATTCCGAATATATTCAGTTTCAATTCATAATTTCTATTTGAGATACCTTGAACATATTGGATAAGTTTTCATATTTTAGTGCAAAATATCCGATAGAAACCAATCTCCCTTACCATGTCAAAAAAAATAGTTGTTTTATTATTCGTAATGGGCGCCACTTTTGCCCATGCTCAATTTCTATCTCAAAAGAAAAATCTCCAAAAAATGGAAGGTTTTTTTAATTCGTACTACAATGAAGATGCAGACGAATTGTATTTGGAAGTCAGTCATTTAGATGCTGAGTTTCTCTATGTTTATTCCCTGCGAACCGGTTTAGGCTCCAACGACATCGGCCTGGACAGGGGTAAGCTCGGACAGGAGCAAGTGGTCAAATTTATCAAAGCGGGCAACAAACTCTTGTTGGTCCAGCCCAACTTAAAGTTTCGGGCCATTACCGACAACCAAGCCGAAAAAAAATCGATAGAAGAAGCCTTTGCGCGTTCGGTCTTGTTTGGATTTGAGATTAAAGAAAAAAAAGGAGACGCCTACATCATCGATTTCACACCTTTCCTTTTGCGTGATGCCTATGACGTTGCCGGCATTTTGAAAAAGGCGAAGCAGGGCAATTTCAGTTTCGATAAATCGAGGAGTGCATTGTCACTCGAACGCACCAAATCCTTTCCGAAAAATTCGGAATTTGAAGCCCTGACCACACTGTCGGGCTCGGACGCCGGCCCGTGGCTCAAGAGTGTCGCGCCAGATGACGGACACATTTCGGTGATTCAGCATCACTCCTTTGTGGAATTGCCCGACAACAAATACAAACCAAGGGTGTACGACCCGCGTTCGGGTTCCTATCCGTTTTCTTATATGGATTACAGCACCCCGATTTCTTCGGACATCACCAAACGATTCATCATGCGACACCGATTGGAGAAAAAAGACCCAAATGCGGCAGTCAGTGAAGCGGTGGAGCCGATAATTTATTATTTAGATCCGGGTACGCCTGAGCCGGTTCGTTCCGCACTGTTGGAAGGTGCCGGTTGGTGGAATCAAGCATTTGAAGCTGCGGGTTACAGAAATGCCTTTCAAGTGAAAATGTTGCCCGAAGATGCCGACCCGATGGATGTGCGTTACAATTTGATTCAATGGGTGCATCGCTCCACACGCGGTTGGTCTTATGGCAGCAGTGTTTCCGATCCGCGAACCGGAGAGATTATCAAAGGACATGTGAG
Organism: Bacteroidetes bacterium HGW-Bacteroidetes-13; assembly: GCA_002841025.1. Lineage (GTDB taxonomy): Bacteria > Bacteroidota > Bacteroidia > Flavobacteriales > Flavobacteriaceae > UM-FILTER-40-17. Next base: position 1,363 of record PHDQ01000324.1, read on the forward strand.
TTTGGGATCGTTGCGCATCCGTCAGGATTTTCTAATAGCCCAAGCACTGACTGCGCCTTTCGCCCAATCGGATGACAATACCGACCCGATGTTGCAAATGGCTTTGGCGCGTATTCGCCAGCTTTCGGCACACGAGGTCGGACACACACTTGGTTTTGCACACAACTTTGCCGCCAGCACAAATAATTTTGCCTCGGTGATGGATTATCCGCATCCGTTTGTGGAGGTGCAAAACGGGCAAATCAGTTTGAAAAACGCCTACGACACCGGCGTCGGCGAGTGGGATAAAGTTTCGG
>PHDQ01000055.1 GCA_002841025.1 Bacteroidetes bacterium HGW-Bacteroidetes-13
CTTTTTTAAACGGTAATTTGATTTCTTCTCAAAAGTACACGCTCGAAACCCGGGAGTCACTTCTTTTTAGCGGGGTACGGACTATGATGATTTCAGAAGGAGGTTTTAGGACAATTGTTGAGTTTGATAGTGGCAACTTAATTCTGATAGGAGACTGTTTTGATTGTTTTTCCAGTGCTTACAAGAGGGAATAAAATAAACTTAAAATTTAACACTTAACGCGTTTGTATATGAAAAGTTGCACACAGATAAGTGCAAATTTTTTGGTTTAATATTGTCCTTAAATGTATGGAAATACCTTTGGAACAAGCACTCACCGGTAATTTTTTATAAACTTTTTTGGCAACCGACTTTATTTCGTTCGGCTTTTCAATTCTAATGTTTTCTTGTCAGTTTGGTTTTAGCGTTGGTAAGATCTGCTCTTTTGCAATTTTGGATGCCGTAGTGGCTTTAGCGAATTATAAACCCAGCTTCCGGACGGGCAGGTGTGTATGACTTCCAGCGTTGACGATTCAAGTTATTAATGTACTTTATGACTAAAGTAAAATTAACTCCATTCCATTCTTTGTAGTCTAACTGCATTCAGAATCGCTAACAATGCCACTCCTACATCTGCAAATACGGCTTCCCACATGGTTGCCAAACCGACTGCTCCTAAAATCAAAACAATCACTTTAACACCAAATGCAAGTATTATATTTTGCCATACAATTTTTCGAGTAGAACGACTTATTTTAATGGCTTTTACCACTTTTGAAGGTTGATCTGTTTGAATGATAATATCTGCGGTTTCAATAGCTACGTCACTTCCTAATCCACCCATTGCTATACCTACATCGCTTGCTGCCAATACTGGTGCATCATTAATCCCATCACCTATAAAAGCTATCTTATTATCAGGGTTTTGCTTTAAATTTTCGACTTCATTTAATTTATCTTCTGGCAATAAACCACCCTTGGCATTTTCAATATTTAATTCGGAGGCCACTTTTTGTGTTATGGAATCCTTATCACCAGAGAGCATCATAATATTTTTAATACCCACTTTATGCAAAGCTGTAATTGTTTCTTTGGCATCTTCTTTTAATTCATCTGCAATAACAACGTAACCTGCAAAAGCCATATCTATGGATACCAGTACAATGGATTCTACAATAGCTTCTGTTTCTTCTAAAACCTTTATGTTATTAGTTGTCATTAAGGCTTTATTGCCGACTAAAACCGTTTTACCATTTACTATACCCTTCAATCCTTTTCCGGCTATTTCCGAGACTTCGGAAGCTTCAAAATTTGTTCCTCCAGCTTTGTATTCCAAGATGGCTTTGGCAATGGGATGTGTAGATTGTTCTTCCATAGCCATGAGATACTTCATAAATTCTTTCTCATCCCAATTGACCGCTTTGATTTTTTTGATTTTGAAAACACCTTTTGTTACAGTGCCTGTTTTATCCATCACTACCGTATTCACTTTTGTCATTTCATCTAAAAATGATGCACCTTTAAATAAAATTCCATTTTTTGAAGCTGCACCCAAACCGCCAAAATAACCTAATGGAATAGAAATAACTAAAGCACAAGGACATGATATAACCAAGAAGATTAAGGCACGATACAGCCAATCCCTAAACACATAATCAGCAACAAAAAAGTACGGTAAAAACGTAACGCCAATAGCCAAAAACACGACAATTGGTGTGTAAATGCGTGCAAATTGCCGTATAAATAACTCTGTTTTTGATTTTCGTGCTGTGGCATTTTGAACCAAATCCAATATTCTTGCAATGGAACTGTCCTTAAAGTCTTTTGTAACTTCAACTTCAATCACGCTTTCTAAATTAATACTTCCTGCAAAAACATTTGCTCCTTTAATAATCGTATTTGGTTTACTTTCGCCGGTTAAAGCCGCTGTATTCAGCGATGCTTTTTCGGAAATTAAAATACCATCCAATGGGATTCTTTCACCAACTCTAATTTGAATTTTCTCTCCAATTTCTACAGTTTCCGGACTAATACTTACTACTTCCCCGTTTCTAAGAACATTCGCTTCTTTAGGGCGTACATCTAATAATGCCTTGATATTTCCTTTGGCTTTATTTACAGCTGCATTTTGAAATAATTCTCCAACTGCATAAAACAACATTACCGAAACGCCTTCCGGATATTCGCCAATTACGAACGCTCCGATGGTTGCTAAGGACATCAAAAAGAACTCTGTAAAAACATCGCCTTTTTTAATGCTCTTCCATCCTTCATTTACCACAGGTAATCCCACAGGTATATATGCTGTTACATACCATCCTAAACGCAACCAATCCTTGAAAAAGCTTACATCAAAATAATCTAAAGCAATGCCAATTATAAGCATCGCAAAACTTATGATTGCGGGAATATATACATTTAAATTATTAGATTTCGCATTGTGATTGTGACCTTGTTCAGTTTTAGAATTGGGATTTATATCTCTTAAATTGAGTTTCTTTTTTTTCATCTTAAATCTATTTCTTCCAAAGATGCTATTTTAATAGGTGCAATGGAAGTGCATTATTAACCGCTACATTTATCACAAATACCCTTGACCACCAAATTCACGTTCTCTGCCTTAAAACCTTCCGGTAAATTAATGTGTGGGATTTTATGCTCTGTTAAGCAAACTGTTTCATTACAATTGGTGCAATGAAAATGCAAGTGCAAATCGGTGTCCAATTCGCAATGGCAATTCTCCTCACACAAGGCATATTTAGTAATCCCTGTACCATCGTCTATTTGATGGGCGATATCACTTTCAACAAAGGTTTTTAGCGTACGGTACAAAGTTGTTCTATCCGAGTTATCAAAACACTTTTCAATATTGGTTAAACTGACGGCTACTTTTTTACTTAAGAGAAATTGTAAAACCAACAAACGCATGGCGGTTGGTTTTACGTTATTACTCTCTAATATTTGCTCTAAATTTTCCATTCTGCTATAAATCAAAGCGCTTTAAGGAATCTCCTGTCTTAATTTGAAAGGCATCCTCTATATTGGATATATAAATAATACCGTCAGCTGGTTCTTCTGTTTTACCGTTAGCTGAGATTATTTCAATAGCTGTTTGGGCTTCTTCATTTTGGCATACCAATTCTATTTTAATTACCGGACTATCTGTGATATGAAAATCGAGCGAAGCTCTTGCACCTTTGGTCTTAAATGCACCAGTGCCTTCTGCTTGTGAAAGGGTCATACTTTCAAACCCATTATCGGATAATGCTTCAATGACTCTTTGGATTCGGTTCGGTTTTATAAATGCTTTTATTTCTTTCATATTATGAATTTTTAAATTTTTAATCGATTTTGAACCGAGCCTGTTTTCTAATTTTTAACTAACTAATTAAGACGACAAACAAACTCGGAATCAAAACCTCTGATTATTATTGAATTAATGGTCGTGTTCTAATTCGCCCTTAACCATTTCCGAAGACAGGTTATAAGCTCCTTTGATGACCACTTTGGCATCCGTTGAAACTTCGGTAGGTAAATTGACTTCAACAAAGCCCAAATCAGTAATACCAACCGTTACGGGTATCATTTTAAATGTCATTTTGTTCGCTTCCATTTCTTCATCTTCATCCAAAATAAAAATAAAGGATTGCTCGCCTTCTTTTATAATGGCAGCTTCCGGTACTGCAAAACCTTTTTTCTCGCCCTGCACTATGCGTCCTTCCACGTACATACCTGGCAACAGATTTTTATCTTTGTTTTCAATATCTGCCAAAACTTCCAATGCTTTTGGGTCAGTATTGAAGGTTTTGCCCACAGACCGAACGGTTGCTTTAAGCAGTTCATCTGGACGAGAAGCTGTTGAAAAATATATTTGTTGCCCTTTCTTGATTTGCTTTATGTCCTTCTCATATACTTTGAAGTTGACATAAATCTTTGAATTATCGCTTATTGAGAACATTTTGGATTGCTGCGCCACGTAATCGCCAAGGCTAATCATTACTTCATCCACATAGCCACTTATGGGCGTGGTAATGGGAATAGCGGAATATATCTGGCCTTCAGCCACTTTGTCCGGGTTAATGCCCAACAGTCTTAATTGGGACCGCAAACCATTGACGCTGGATGTTGTGGAACGAAATTTTGACTGCGCCATCTGAAATTCCTTTCCAGAAGAAACACCTTTGTCATAAAGAGTCTGCTTGCGCTCAAAATCCTGTTTCAAAAAGACCAGTTCATCATTTTTTTCCTGATATTCCTGTTGCATTGCAATGATATCTGGGTGTTCTATATATGCCAATACCTGTCCTTTACTTACATTATCTCCAGGTATTACTTTTATTGAACTTACATTTCCACCAACAAACGGACTGATGTTCGCCTTATCCTGTGGGAAAAGTTCCAGCGTACCTGTTACCTTAATGTTGTTCCCTAAATTCCGTTCCTCCAAAGATTTCATTTTCAAACCGATGGTTTCGACCTGTTGTTTTGTGAGTTCGACAACGCCTTTTTCTTCGCTGTGGCCTTCTTCGCCGTGTGCATCTTCTCCAACTTCATTGGTCTTTGATACACCTTCGGCTTCATTATGTCCAAGTTCAGATTTTGGGGCATCATTACAACTCATAAACATAAATGTAAATAATACGGTACTTACTAATAGTATATTCTTCATTTCTCTTTTTTTAAGGTTATAAATTGCCCAATTGATATTGCATATCAATGGTTTGCTGGTTATACTGATTGATGTATTGTAAATGGGTTTGTTTAATGCGGATGGCACTGTTGAGAATCGTGATGTAATTGACGTAATCTATTTCGCCTTCTTTAGAAGCCAACTGCGCTGTGGTAATTTGTTCTTCTGCCAACAATAGCGCGCCTTCTTCGTAATATTGCAAAATCTTCTTTGTTTTTTCGAGTGATTTGGTCAATTGTGACACGCGACTTTCTGTAACCGCTTTTTGCTCCAAATATTGATTCTCTGCTACCATTGCATCTGCCTTGGCTGCCTTGACTCTCGACTTCTGCGGAAAAAACCATAACGGAATACTAATGCCCGCCTGATAGGTATTAAACCCTGAAACATCATCCACAACCTGCCTGCCATACGATAAATTGAATTTTGGCAGGAATTGCGATTTTTCGACCCCAACGTTTGCTTTACTTACTTCGGCATTCTGCAAGGCATATTGCAATATTGGGTTATTGGCTACCGAAGTTGAATCCAACGTTGCTATAAAATCCAATGTTTTATATGATTCATTAATGGTTTCAACGGATTCATCCGTTCCCAAATATTGTTTTAAGGCACGTTTGGCAATTTCAATATCATCATAGGCTTGTTGCCTTAACACCTGAATCTGTTGAAATTCGGAAGAGGCTGAAATAAATTCCAGCTTACCTGTTTCTCCCGTGTCATAGCGAAGTTGTGCAGCGGTCTTAAAATTGGCGTAAATACTGTCCAATTGGTCTGCAAAACGTAACTGTGCCTTGTAGTAATTAATTTGGTCATAGGCTTGCATCACATTGCGCACCAATTGTTGTTCACTGGCCACATAAAACTTTTCTCCCAAGGCAATGCGCTCTTTGTAAAACTTGGATTTTGAAAATCCGGAAAGCAAGTCAATATTGCCCTGTTGCACACCAATGGTTGTCTGTACTCCAGGAAGATTATTACCATATTCTTCTTTGCCAGTGAACACCTGTGTGCTACCAAGGTCAAAACTCGTTCCCTTTAGTGCCTTTTCCCTTTCAATAAATGCCTGACTTTCCTTAAGCGATGGATAATTCTGTTTTGCCATAGCAATGGCCTCATCTACAGTCAAGGTTTTTGGAATTGTGCCATCTGGATTGGTGTCTTGGGCAAAAGCAGTTCCAGAAGCCATCAAACCGCCAACCATCATTAATACGGTTACAATATTGGTTGATTTGTTGACATAACTTACACCTCCATCAGTATTGTTTCGTTCCTTTCTCGATTCAAGCCAATAATATAGTACAGGAAGAACCACAAGCGTTAAAAATGTTGCTGTTATCAATCCACCAATAACCACGGTTGCCAATGGTCGCTGCACTTCTGCACCGCCAGAGGTAGAAATCGCCATTGGGATAAAGCCCATAATGGCCGCCGTTGCCGTTAGCAAAATTGGTCGCAACCTTTCGTGTGTTGCCTCGTATATTCGTTTTTTTAAGTCCGTCATTCCACTTTCTTTTAGTTCATTGAATTTGTTTATCAGTACCAATCCGTTTAAAACGGCTACTCCAAAGAGTACGATAAAACCGACTCCGGCAGAAATACTAAAAGGCATTCCCCTTATCAAAAGGGCAAACACGCCACCAATGGCCGCCAGAGGCACTGCCATATAAATCATTACCGACTGTGAAAACGAGCTCAATGCAAAATACAGTAATATGAATATTAGGAAAAGTGCAATGGGCACTACAATCATCAATCGGTCTGAGGCACGTTGCAGGTTTTCGAAAGAACCTCCGTAGGTTACATAATAACCTGGTGGCAATTTTACTTGCGTTTCCAGTTTTTGCTGAATTTCCTCGACCATCGATTTTACATCCCGTCCACGAACATTGACCCCAACCGAAATACGTCGGTATGTATTGTCCCTTGAAATTTGCATCGGCCCTGGTTTATAGCTGATATCCGCTACTTCCTTTAAAGGTACTTGCGCACCGTTTGGCAGGTCAATGTACAGGTTTTTAAGGTTATTGATATCCTGTCTAAATGCCTCTGCTAAACGAATAACAACATCGAACCGTTTTTCGCCTTCAAAAATCACACTTGCCTTTTCGCCTGCAAAGGCAGCACTTACGTAATCATTCAGCTTGTCAACGGTTACACCGTATTGTGCCATTTTTGCACGGTTGTAAACCACGGTCATTTGTGGAAGTCCACTGGTTGCTTCTGCCCTTACATCACCGGCGCCATCTACGGTTTGTATGATTGCTGCCATCTCCTGTATCTTCTCGGCCAGTATTTCGAGGTCTTCTCCATACAATTTGATGGCCACGTCCTCACGCACACCTGTGAGCAACTCGTTGAACCGTAGCTCGACCGGTTGGGTAAACACAAAGTTTACGCCTGGGATGACTGAAATTTTTTCCTGTATTTTTTCAATGAGTTCTTCCTTGCTATCTGCGGAAGTCCATTTGCTTTTATCCTTTTCCAAAATGATATAACTATCGGCAATGTCCATTGGCATTGGATCTGTTGGAATTTCAGCCACCCCTATTCGGGAAACCATCGTTTTTACTTCAGGGAATTGCTTTACGATATTTTGAAGTTTTTTTGAAGCCTCAATAGATTCCGTAAGGCTACTACCAGGTTTTATTAGCGCCTGCATTGCAATATCGCCTTCATCAAATTTGGGAATAAATTCGCCACCCAAGGTGCTAAAAATAAATCCTGCAATCAATAGTAGGGCAACCGCGCCTATAACCACACCTGCCCGAAAGCGAAGTGCAAAATTGAGCAATGGTACATACGCTCTGTTTAAACCGGACATTATTTTATCACTGAACCTATCAATCTTATTTTCAAATTTGGCAAACCAACTATTCTGATTTTTAGTAGGTTTAAGGAACATTGCTGAAATCATTGGTACATACGTAAGACACAGGATAATCGCTCCTAAAACGGCAAATCCAAAAGTAAACGCCATTGGACGGAACATTTTTCCTTCTACACCCGTTAAAAAGAGAATAGGTGTAAATACAATAAGGATAATAAGCTGTCCGAAAAAAGCCGAATTCATCATCGTACTTGCCGATTCGTAGGCTATTTCATCCATTTCAGATTGGTCTATGGCGGTTGTAGTTTTTTTCATCCGTTGATGAATGTGAAATACCATTCCTTCCACTATAATTACTGCGCCATCCACGATGATTCCAAAATCGATTGCCCCCAAGGACATTAAATTTGCCCATATTCCAAACTGTTTCATTAAAATAAATGCGAATAATAAGGATAGAGGAATCACGGAAGCCGTTATCAACCCACCACGAAAACTGCCTAAAAGCAGTACCAACACAAAAATCACGATAAGCGACCCTTCAATCAAATTCTTTTCTACAGTACTTGTTGTTCTTGCTATTAATTCACTTCTGCTTAAAAACGGTTCGATATACACACCTTCTGGTAGCGATTTTTGTATCTCGTCAATACGTTTTTGTACATTATCAATAACATTACTGGGACTTTCCCCTTTGAGCATCAAAATTTGCCCTCCAACAGATTCGTGGCCATCTTGGGTAAACGCACCATAACGCACCTGATTTCCATAGCCCACTTTTTCGGCGATATCACGCACCAGTACGGGAGTTCCATTCAGGGTGGTTACCACTGTATTTTCCAAATCTGACAAACTGCGCGCCAACCCCTCGCCACGAATAAAATTGGCCTGATGGTTTTTTTCTATGTATGCGCCTCCGGTGTTCGCATTGTTGGCTTTTAGAGCCTCAAAAACTTGGCTCATTGTAATGCCAAAGCTTTTAAGCTTATCAGGACTGAGGGCAACTTCATATTGCTTGACAAAACCTCCAAAAGCGTTGACTTCCACCACACCGGGCACCAATGCCATTTGACGCTTGACAATCCAATCCTGTATGGTACGAAGCTCCATAGCATCATATTGCTCTTCATAGCCTTCCTTTACTTTTAGGGTATATTGGAATATTTCACCCAAACCTGTAGTTATGGGAGCCATGAACGGAGTTCCAAAACCTTCAGGGATTTCATCAGTAACTTCGGTTAATTTCTCTTGCACCAATTGTCTTGGCAGATAAGTACCTGCTTCATCTTTAAAAACAATGGTAACCACGGACAGCCCAAAACGGGATACCGAACGCAATTCGATAACATCCGGAAGATTTGCCATTGCCAACTCAACGGGGTAGGTTACAAATTGCTCAATGTCTTCAGTCCCTAAATTAGGGGCAACAGTAATGACCTGCACTTGGTTGTTGGTGATATCTGGGACGGAGCCCAATTTTATAGTAGCCATAGACCAAATGCCTATACCAACAAGTGCTACTATAAATAGGCCAATAATAAATTTATTATTAATGGAGTATGAAATGATTTTATTAATCATAGAAAATGTATTAATTCAGTTAACCTTTCGATACAATTCTGATATAAAAATTAGAATTACTCGAAATGATAAGAACCTTAAAGGTTCAAAATTGGATATAGCTATCCTGTAAAAAACTGAATTAAGCCCTTGGTGGCTGTAAAATTGAAGCAGTAAATTTTTTTTCTGAACTGTTTAGGTAGAAAAAATCTTGAGTAGAAATATAAGATATACTAAACTTTATATTTACAATTTTGAAATGTGTCGCATTAATATGACAACATTGACAAATACAAAAAGGGGAACATAAATTTGAATCTTGATGCTGATGGTCATTACCAACTGCCTGTGAAATTTCAGTTTTAACCTCATCATCAAGTACAGTATAATCTTCGCAAAGAGCTAAATTAAGCGCGAAGATATAAATTGATAATATGAATGCTAAAAATTTCATTAAGACAAAGATATAAATTATTTAATGCAATGGTGTTGCAAATTGATTGCTGCCTTTGTTTCGGGATGAGAAAAACAAATATGTTGTTTATGCGGCAGGCTTTTGGATGGTTTCTCTTTGTAGTTCGAGTTTTTTAGCTTGTTGCCAACACTTAACACTTACTTCCCTGCATAGTCCGAAAGGTATTGAAACCGCGGAGTGAGTTGGCCATTTTGGGTCATTTGCGCACGGGCAAGAATGCTGTTTTGGTCGTTGTCAAAAAAAGCGGGAATTATTTTTTCTGAAAACTGTTTGGAAAATCCTTCGCTGGCATCGCGGGGAAGTTCGCAAGGCAGGTTGTCAACTGCCATGACAGCGATGGCTTGCGGATTGTTGAAATCGGTTTCTTCTCCGGTTAATCGGTGTACGCCATAAATCGGGTTGGCTATGGTTGAAGCTCGAAGCGTTGTTGGAATTGGTATTTTGATGTCGCAGGAAATGTCGGCGATTACTTGAATTTTAAATGCTTCGGATTCGATGTCGTTTAAGGTAAAAAAAGCAGGTGCGCCTTGTCCGTAGAAGTGTCCGGCGATATAGCAATCGGCAACGCGTGCAAATTTCAAAAAATCGGACTGGTATTTGTGCGGGTTTTTGTAAAAATCTTTTTTGGTGGCTTCTTTGCCGTCTGTTCGTTTGTTGTATTGGGTGACATCGATTTGTGTGAAAACGGGATTTGCGTACGATTTGTTCAAAAACGATTTGGCAGATTTTTCTTCGATGCCTGCTGCCAACAAGATTTCCTTGATGCCGCTGCCGACGCGTCCTTTGCCGGTAACTAAAATCTTGATTGGAGAGAGATTTACTTTTTGCAATTCGGCTTTTAGGGCGTTGGCATCGTGTAGCGTTTCTGCTTTTGGGAGTTCGAAGCTGCCCAATTTTAAGCCGAGGGTTCGCAGACCGTTGTAAGTGCCGACCAAACCTGCATAGTAGCCGAAAGCAACCAAGCGGATACTGTGTTCATCCACCAAAGTTTCGTGGTCGAAAAGCTGAATGTTTTTTTGGAGGATGGTGCGAAGCAATTCGCGGTTGTAGGGTTGTTTTTTGATGGTGTGCGAAAAAAAGAAATATTTTTTGTCGGGAATGAGTGCTTCGATCGGGACTTCTTTGACCCCGAGCAGGACATCGCAGTCAGACAAATCGGTAGTGACGGGGATGCCTTTTTGGCGATATTCGTCATCGGAAAAAACGCGATGTGGGGAAGATTCTACTTTTATTTGGAGTTCTGGATAATTGATTATGAGTTGTTTGCAAGTGTTTGGAGTGAGAACAACCCGCCGATCGGGTGGCGTTTTTTGTTCTTTGATGATGCCTATCTTCATGTTTTTTTGTGCTTTGACGGCAGAAATAATACCGTGGTACAAATGTGGCAAAGTTTTTGTAGATTTGCAACCCGCGTTAGGATCGACTGAAAACGGTCAGGGATAGAAGCGGCATCCTCCAAAGATTTTTGGAAATCTTTGGAGATACAGCGGATAGCCCGACCCCGACAAGACTATAAAATAGGCTTTGTCGGGGGGAACGCCCAAAAAGTTCTTTTAAATAAAAATATCATGGGGTCGACCGGTTTTGACAGCAGGTCGTATTTGATGGTAAGCACGCCGAGCGACGAAACCCTGCTCGTAAATCTCGATTTCAAACATTTAAACGGCGAGTCTAACTACGCTCTTGCTGCCTAATCCGAATCACAGTAGGATTGAGCCATGTCCCGACCAGGTCGGGAGGCGAGATTTCTCAGGAAAGCCCTGACCGGCGGCGTTCCGTGTTGAGAAACCGAAAAAGTCGGAATAAGAATCGTGGTGCTTCGGAGCGATTCTGAAAATTAAGAAGCTAAGTGTGTAGCAGGTAGTTTTCGACCGGCTGCCCAACGAAAACCAATTGAAAACTAAGCGTGTAGAAAGCTCTTGAATAGCTTGTTTGGACGAGAGTTCGATTCTCTCCGACTCCACAAACAGAACCTCAACTAATTCATGTTTATTTAGTTGAGGTTTTTTTGTTTTTGTTTTTGAATGAAATAAAAAGTTTAATTTGTTTTCAGAAATTGCTAAAAGAACGCCCTCAAAATAAAATTAGGTTTATTGTTTTGGAACAATAAAAAATAATATATATTTGCAACCGCAAAATAATACTGCGAGATTCCTCCTTAGCTCAGTTGGTTAGAGCATCTGACTGTTAATCAGAGGGTCCTTGGTTCGAGCCCAAGAGGGGGAGCAAAAGCGAAACCACTTCAATCCCCTTGAAGTGGTTTTTT
>PHDQ01000325.1 GCA_002841025.1 Bacteroidetes bacterium HGW-Bacteroidetes-13
CCAATTCTTTTGCAAACAAAAAAGTGCAAGTTTAAAATGTTCACTTAACACTTAAAACTTGGCACCTTTCAATTCTAAAAAAACTACTCCACGCTGACTACTCCTTTGATATGCGGAACATATTTTCTGATGGTTTCTTCCACACCGAGTTTCATGGTCATGTGGTTGATGCGGCAGCCCACGCAATTGCCTTCCAAACGGATATTGACAGTCAGATCTTCGTCAATACTAATCAAAGAAAGATTACCACCGTCATTCATGAGATACGGGCGAATTTCTTCCAATGCTTTCTCTACTTTTTCTCTGATTTCTACCTTGTCCATTTTTTATTTTTTTACGGCAGCACAACCGGCCATCGTGGTTATCTTGATTGCTTCCGAGGGTGGCAAATCGTGGTTTCTCTTAACCAATTCTTCCACCACATTTTGAGTGAGTCGGGTACACGCTTTTTCAACTTCTGTTCCCTCTTGCAATGCGGCCGGACGACCTACGTCACCTGCTTCTCGGATGCTTTGCACCAAAGGCAGTTCGCCGAGGAACGGAATGTCAAAATCTTCAGCTAAGTTTTTGGCTCCATGCTGTCCGAAAATGTAATATTTGTTGTTCGGCAACTCAGCTGGAGTGAAATAAGCCATGTTTTCAATGATTCCCAAAACGGGTACATTGATACTCTCTTGCCTAAACATCGCAACGCCCTTTCGCGCATCTGCCAAAGCTACTGCCTGTGGTGTACTGACCACAACTGCGCCTGTAACGGGCAACGACTGCATGATAGACAGATGAATGTCGCCGGTACCGGGTGGAAGGTCAATCAACAAAAAGTCGAGTTCACCCCAATGGGCATCAAAAATCATTTGATTGAGCGCCTTGGCTGCCATGGGACCACGCCAAATCACTGCTTGATCGGGTTGGGTGAAAAATCCGATGGAAAGCACTTTCACGCCATAATTTTCTACAGGTTTCATCAACGAACGTCCGTTTATTTCAACAGACAAGGGTCTTTCCAAAGCCACATCAAACATGAGCGGAATGGATGGCCCGTAAATATCCGCGTCCAACACCCCAACTTTAAATCCCATTTTGGCAAGCGTAACCGCCAAGTTGGCCGTAACGGTAGATTTGCCAACGCCTCCTTTTCCGGAAGCGACCGCAATGATATTCTGAATACCGGGTATATCCTTGCCTTTGATTTGTGGCTTGTCCGGAACTTCTACCTTGACGTTGATTTGAAGGCTGGAAATCGCTGTAAATTTTTCGTTTAAAAGTTTCTTGATATCACTTTCCAATCGGTGTCGAATGTGATGGGACGGCGTCGAAAGTTTAAGATCTATGATTACTTCGTCGGCAAAACAAACAACGTTGGTTACGGTTTTATCATCAACGATATTGCCTCCTTGTCCGGGTAAAGAGAGCGAACTGAGGGCTGTTAAAATGTCTTTCTTAGTAAGAGCCATATTGTACAATTGAATAAGAAATGCTTATTTTTATTTAATCTAACAAAGGTAAGGCTAAAACTTATTTAAAAAAATTTTATTAGATTGTTTTAGCACTCGGGATTGCCAAATCAATTATTTCTTCCAACGAAAAGTTTCCATCAATGTTTTAACATCTTTTGCCAAGTAAGCTGCCGCAGGCAAAATGGAATCGTAGTTTG
>PHDQ01000056.1 GCA_002841025.1 Bacteroidetes bacterium HGW-Bacteroidetes-13
AGTTAACGTTGGAACAGTCATGTCAAACAAACAAATCAATTTTATGAAAAAAACGTATAACTTCTGGTTGCTTTTTGCCCTGTTGGCAATGGTAGCATGTAACGATGATGACAACAATGATGTCCTTGTAGAAGAGGAAGTAGTTGCCACACCCGGCTCGGCAGATTTCAGTAATTATGTTTCCCTCGGAAATTCACTTACAGCTGGTTTTGCGGATGGTGCATTGTTCATTCAGGGTCAAGAAGGCTCATACCCTTACATTTTGTCTGAGCAATTTGCCTTGGCTGGCGGCGGAGAATTCAAAATTCCGTTGATGAATGACAACCTCGGTGGCGTATTGCTCGGCGGTCAACAAATACTTGAAAATCGATTGGTATTGGCGCAAACACCCAACGGTTTGTTGCCATCTCGAATCGCTGGTTCGCCGACAACCGATATCACCAACGTGTTGTCCGGACCTTTTAACAACATGGGCGTACCCGGAGCCAAGAGTTTTCATCTTTTAGCTCCCGGATTTGGCAATGTGGCAAACGTGCAACTCGGAAAAGCAAATCCTTATTTCGTGCGTTTTGCTTCCAGTCCGAATGCAACCGTTTTTCAGGATGCAATCGCCCAAAATCCCACTTTTTTCAGTCTATGGATTGGGAACAACGATGTCCTTGGATATGCACTTTCCGGCGGAACAGGAATTGACCAAACCGGCAATCTTGACCCGACGACCTACGGTGCCAACGACATCACCGATGGGAACGTGTTTGCCTCGGTTTACAATACTTTGCTGACCGGATTGACTGCGCAAGGTGCTAAAGGGGTAGTTGCAAATATTCCGGATGTGTTTACCATTCCTTTCTTTACAACCGTTCCAAACAATGCTTTGGTGCTCGATGCATCGCAAGCCGCGAGTCTGACCGGATTTTTTCAAGCGTTTAGTGGAATTTTTGCGCAAGGTTTGATTCAACAAAACGTACCACCTCAACAAGCTGCTCAGCTTGCTTCCCAATACGCATTTACATTTACGGCAGGTCCCAACCGGTTTTTAATCGCTGTACCGGCATCACAATCCAACCCGCTCGGACTTCGGCAAATGACAGCAAACGAACTCTTGTTGTTGACCATCGATCAGAACGCTTTGCGCACGCAAGGGTATGGCTCAGTGGCCATTACCAATGATGTTCTTCAGGTGTTGGGATTGCTTCAACAGGGCGGAACACCGACTTTGCAACAAGCACAATTGGTGCTTGCAGCTGCCAATCCAATTCAAGACAAAGACGTTTTGGATACCGATGAACTTCAGACAATTTCAAATGCAACAGCGCAATACAATGCAACCATACAAGCGTTGGCTCAACAATTTGATTTGGCGTTTGTCGATGCAAAAGCAGCGCAGTTGCAAGTGCTCAACGGCGGAATTCCTTTTGATGGTGGTGTGATGAAACAACCTTTGGTGAGTGGCGGAACCTTTTCTTTGGACGGAATTCACCCGACACCGAGAGGCTATGCCTTGATTGCAAATGCATTTATCCGTTCCATCAATGCAAAATACGGTTCAACCTTGCCGGAAGTAAAACTAATTGGCTTCAACACACTGATACTTCCATAAAAAGACTGTTTCTTATTAAAAAAATGAACCGGAGTTTTTTGCTCCGGTTTTTTTATGAAATAAAATCTTGAAACAAAATAGGATAGGTTAATCCACTTTCGACTTTGCTTATTCTTTCTGCCAATCTATTTTTTTTGACACAAACATGATGGTCGCGAGTATCAAGAAAAGACCGATACTACCCGTTATCAATGCATAATTTTCCAATTGAATGATGATAAAAATATAGCTGTAAAGCGTTGCCAATGAAATACAAATAAGCATTGGAAATTTTATGCCTTTGAGTATGCTTCTCGAATACAAAGTAATGAGGCCTAAAACTGACAGTCCCGCGATTATGTATGCTTTAAAGAACGAACTGTGTTCGGAAATTGAGATGAGCAGGGTGTAAAACATAACCAAAGCCAAGCCTACCATGACATATTGAAACGGGTGAATATACACTTTGCTGATGAGTTGTATGAGAAAAAAGACCAGAAAGGTCAATCCGATTACCAAAAAACCGTACTTAGCCACGCGTTCGCTTTTTTGGTATTCGTCAACGGCAACGATGAGTTGCGTGCCAAAAGCAAACTTTGTCAAATCGGGAAGATCGCCAAAGAACGATTGTTCAAATTGACGGTTGATTTGTAAAATTTTCCACGAAGCTTTAAATCCGTTTTTGTCGATTTCTCGAGAGCCGTCTTCCGGCAAAAATTCGCCGATAAAACTGGGAGAGTCCCAGTTGCTTTTCATGTGCGCAATTGTTTCTTTTCCGATAGGGATGAATTTTAGGGCATCGCTGCCATTCACGTTCATATCGAAAGAGAACGAGACAGGAGTGTTTTTAAATTCGGAAAAATCAGTAATGGGTTTGCTTTCCAAAGTGTTGAGGTATTCATCGGCGTATCTTGGCAGCATGTTTAATTGTTTTGGACCGAAATTCACCTTCAAAGTATTTCTAATTCCTTTCAGATTTGAAGTTTTCACCAAAATAATGACCTTGTCCCACAACACATTTTCGGGGAGAATTTCAGTTTCTGAAAAGTCTATAACTGGGAAACTTCCCTTTACCTGAATATCCGCTTTAAAAACAACCGATTCAAAAATACTTCGATGCAGCGGTTTTGTGACTGCATTCGCATTTATTTCCAAAAATTCGGGAAAAAAATAGGCTTTGTTTATCACGGTTTCTTGTGTCGTCGTGTATTTTCCGTCAGAACTATAAATCCTGTTTTCCTTAAATGATTTATAGGGAATTTGTAAAATGGGACCGGAAAGCACAATTTCGTTTCCCCATTTTTCATTTATTTCATCGACGACTTCTTTTTGCCGATGGGCTCTTTCTACGATCAGATTTTGGACAAAAAGCAGTGGAATGAGCAATACCAATAACAGAAACCCAACCACGAGCATTTTTGCGGTGATGGAATTGCGCAACCAATTGACGAATGTAACCGTTTTTTCTTCCATGATGTTTAATTTAAAGTACTTTGTTTTGCAAAGTTGATTGATGATATTTTTGTTTGTTTATAATTGTTTGGTAATTCAAAGTTTTGATTTTACAGCACGAATATCTTTTATAATCAATTAGTTAATCAATTTTTCGAGTGCTTCAATGTGCTTTTTAAATTCGACTTTGCCCAATTTTGTGGCGGAATACCGGGTATTTGGCTTTCGGTCTATAAAGGATTTTTCAACTTCAATATAACTCACGGATTCCAATGATTTTAGATGACTGGCTAAATTACCATCGGTCACATTCAGCAATTCCTTCAGGCGGTTAAAATCAGCATTATCGTTGACAACCAAGATAGACATAATACCCAGCCGGATTCGATGGTCGAATAGTTTATTAATGTTATCAATAATTCCCACAACTAAGATTTTTTCTCATCCAAATACATCGCGCTTCCATATATGATATGAAACAGGCCAAATCCCAAAATCCAAAACCACAATCCATATTCCGGAAAAGTGGCGCAAAGGAGACCCACAACAATTTCTGCAAACCCCAAATATTTTACATCACCAACGGTATATTTGGATGCATTTACCAACGACAATCCATAGAAAATGAGCATTAAGGAGGCACTTAATCCATGATGTTGGTGACTTAAATTTATGATTATGTAGATGCCGCCTGTTAACAATGGAATAAAAAAGTTGGTTAACAAACGCTTGGTTGTGGCATCCCAAATTTTTTCGTTATTTTTTTTTGCTTTCTTTGAGGAGAGAATAAAAGCGGTGGCAACACTCAAAACCGCAACAAGCAATAGTATGAAAACCGACATTTTGAAATTCCAACTGTCTAACGAGAGATAGTTTCCTGTCTTTGGAAAAACATAAGCATAAGCTAAAGCAGCCCCAATGATGGCGTAAATTCCTGCAAATATTCCGGACAGACCACTCAAAGAAATAAATTTTGATGAGCGATTCATAAGTTGCTTGATTTCGCTTATGTTTTTAAGATGTTCGTTTGCATTCATATAAAAGTACTTTGAAAAACAAAGTAAATGCATTATTTTTTAAACACCAAATTTATTTTCAAAAAACTTTAACGACTGTTTTGATTCAATTTGGCTCGTTCACGGGGATGTTTAGGTAGATATTTTTATTAATTTCATCCACAGAACAAATTTATTGACCATCAACCTTTTTTGCTCCGGTTTTTTTTATGGGATGAAATCTTGAAACAGAATGTGATAAGCAAGTTAAAATATTTGTAGGAACGTTAAAATGTAGTATTTTTGCCGCCCAATTCAAATTGAAATCACTCACTACATGAATATCATTAAAGAACAAATCGATTCGCTGAACGCCGTTGTAAAAATTGACATCCTTAAAGAAGATTATTCCGAAAAAGTATCGAAAGTACTGAAAGACTATCGGAAAAACGCCAACGTACCCGGCTTTAGAAAAGGGAACGTCCCCTTTTCACTTATCCAAAAACAATATGGCAAAGCCGTTTTGGTGGACGAAATCAACAAACTGCTTCAAGACGCTTTGGACAAATTTTTGACCGAAGAAAAATTGGACGTTCTCGGAAATCCGCTGCCAAAACCGCAAGATGATTTGGATTGGGATGCCGAACAATTTTCATTTGAATTTGAATTGGGACTCGCTCCCGAGTTTGAAATCAATCTGAAAGTTGGCAACAAAGTTAACTCCTATAAAATCGTCGCAGACGACGCAACCATCAACAAGCAGATAGACAACATCCGTAAACAATACGGAAAACTTGAAGACAAAGACACCGCAGGAAAAGACACAGAAATAAAAGGTGTTTTTACGAATGATGAAAAAAACATCAACAACGAAACCATACTTATTTTTAACGAACTCGTCAAGGACGCTCAAAAAAAATTATCAGGTGCGAAAATGGGTGATAAGGTGTCTTTAAATTCCAAAAAAATATTTGAAGATGCACACGATTTGATGCGCCATTTAAAAGTGAGCCACGATGATGTACACGGCTTAGACCTCGATGTGGTTTTTGAAGTTCAAGATATTAAACTCAGAGAAGCCGCCGAACTTAACCAAGAATTTTTCGACAAAATATTTGGCGAAGGCAAGGTAAGCTCCGAAACGGAAATGATCAACACGCTTCGCGAAGATTTTGAGCAACAATTCGGTCAACAAAGTGACCAAAAACTATTGAATGACGTTACGGAATTTTTGATTGAAAATACCCAATTCGACCTTCCTCAAGCATTCCTGCAAAAATGGATTCAAACGGTAGGTGAAAAACCTTTAACTGCCGAAGAAGCTGCCGCAGAATATCAAAAATCTGAAAAAGCACTTCGCTATCAGTTGATTGAGTCAAAACTCATCAGAGACAACAATTTGCAAGTCACTTATGATGATTTGAAAAATAAAGCCAAGGAATTGATTGCCCAACAAATGGTACAATTCGGAAACACCGATATTGATGAAACCGAGCTTGACAACATCGCCAACAGAATTCTCTCTAATCGTGACGAAGCCAAACGATTGTCAGATCAAATTTTAAGCTTGAAACAGATACAATTTTTCAAAGAAAACATCGATTTAAAAGAAAAAGAAGTTTCTTACGATGAGTTCATCAAAGAATTGTACGGATAAAATCAAGCAATTTATTGTTATCTTTGAAGCGTTAAATATAGTTTTAACGCTTTTTCTATTTAATACATTATCACTATGAACTACGGAAAAGAATTCAAAAAATACGCTACCAAAAAGCATGGTATCAACAGCATGTATTACGACAAATTGGTCAGTAGCATGACGCCTTATATCATTGAAGAAAGACAATTAAACGTCGCCCAAATGGATGTTTTCTCCCGTTTGATGATGGACAGAATCATCTTTCTCGGCACCGGAATTGACGACCAAATTGCCAACATCGTTCAAGCGCAATTGTTGTTTTTGGAAAGCGCAGACTCAGGCAAAGACATCCAAATTTACTTAAATTCTCCGGGCGGAAGCGTCTATGCCGGTCTCGGAATTTATGATACCATGCAGTTTATCAAACCCGATGTTGCGACAATTTGTACCGGCATGGCTGCTTCGATGGGAGCTGTTTTACTGTGTGCCGGAGCAGCCGGAAAACGCTCAGCTTTGCCACATTCTCGGGTGATGATTCATCAACCATCCGGCGGATTTCAAGGCGTGACCACCGACATGGAAATCAACTTGCGAGAAACCTTGAAATTGAAAGACGAATTATACCAAATAATAGCAACGCACTCCGGACAAACGTTCGAGAAAATATTTAAAGACAGCGAACGCGACTATTGGATGAAAGCCGAAGAAGCCAAAGCTTACGGCATGATAGATGAAATCCTCGTTCGAGGCAAATAATATATAATTCAAATTCATGGCAAAGGAACAATTGCGCTGCTCATTTTGCGGCAGACCAAAAGCCGAAACCAACATCCTGATTGCGGGAATAGATTCGCATATCTGCGACCGTTGTGTCGAGCAAGCTACCAGCATAGTCTCGGAGGAAGCGAGGGCATCATCAAAACAAAAAGGCATCAGCGGATTAAAGTTGCATAAACCCCAGGAAATCAAAAATTTCTTGGGCCAATATGTCATTGGGCAAGACCAAACCAAAAGAGTGCTGGCAGTGGCCGTTTACAACCATTACAAGCGTTTGCAACAAGTTACCAAAGACGATGTCGAAATTCAAAAGAGCAACATCATCATGGTTGGGCAAACCGGTACCGGAAAGACTCTGATGGCAAAAACCATTGCCAAATTGTTGGATGTTCCTTTGGCAATAGTCGATGCGACTGTGCTGACGGAAGCAGGTTATGTAGGTGAAGATGTAGAAAGCATGTTGACCAGGCTGCTTCAAGCGGCTGATTACAATGTTGAAAAAGCTGAAAGAGGCATTGTTTTTATAGACGAAATAGACAAAATCGCACGCAAAAGCGACAATCCGTCCATCACGCGTGATGTTTCCGGTGAAGGCGTGCAGCAAGCATTACTCAAACTTTTAGAAGGAACGGTGGTAAATGTGCCGCCCAAAGGTGGTCGCAAGCATCCCGATCAGAAATTTGTTGAAGTCAACACCGAAAATATACTTTTTATAGCCGGTGGCGCATTCGACGGCATCGATCGGATTATTTCCAAAAGGCTCAACATGCAGGCAGTTGGCTACAGTGCTTCGATATCTGATCATAAAGTCGATAAAGAAAACCTGCTCAAATACATCATCCCAAAAGACTTGAAAGACTTTGGAATGATACCGGAAGTTTTGGGTCGATTGCCGGTACTGACACACCTCGATCCGTTGGATAAAGAAACACTTCGTTCCATTTTGACAGAGCCCAAAAACGCATTGGTCAAACAGTATCAACGTTTGTTTGAGTTGGATGAAATTACGTTGGTAATTGAAGATGATGCCTTAGATTATATCGTTGAAAAAGCGATGGAGTACAAATTGGGTGCGCGCGGTCTGCGGTCGCTTTGCGAAGTTGTGCTGACCGATGCCATGTTTGAAATGCCCGGCGGAGAAGAGCAATTACTTGAGGTAAACAAAGAATACGCGTTGCGAAAACTGTCTAAAACACTTTTAAAAGAGTTGAAGGCTGCATCGTAAACCTTAATGTTTCATATTTTCACGCCGTTTTTCCAAACCAATTCTGGTTTCAAATTGCCTTGTCGGTATAAAATATCTCTATAATCTTCGCAGGGAAACCCTATCAAATCGGCTAACATACCAGGTTGAATACGTCCGCGATCTTCCAAACCGAGCGCGTGTGCCGCTCTGAAAGTCAGTCCGGTAAAGACTTCGGGCGTTGACAGTTTTTCGTATGAACCTAACACGGCAGCTTGGGTAAGTAAGTCGCCCATCGGTGCCGACCCCGGATTCCAATCGGAAGCAATGGCGAGGCAGCAACCAGCATCCAGCAATTTTCGGGCAGGCGCAAACGGCATCCCCAGTCCCAAGGAAGCACCGGGAAGTACCACAGCCACCGTGTCGCTCGCGGCAAGCTGTTCGATTTCTTTCGTTTTCGAGGCTTCCAAATGATCGGCACTTTGTGCGCCCATTTCAATAGCTACTGCGCTGCCACCTACCGAAAATTGATCGGCGTGAACGGTAATTTGAAAACCCATTTGTTTGGCACAGTTTAAAAACTGTGTAGCTTCCTTCTCGCCAAAAGCGGTTTGCTCGATAAAGATATCAATTCGGTTGGTGAGTTTTTCTCGCTTGAGTATGGGGAGTAGTTTTTCAGTGATATAATGAAGATATACAGTAGCGTCCCCTTCAAAATCTTTTGGAACGATGTGTGCTGCCAAACAAGTGGGAATCAAATCAGCAATTCCTTTTTGATTGACACTGTGAATAGCACGGAGCATTTTCAATTCCGATTCCAAGTCCAATCCATAACCACTTTTTACCTCGATGGTGGTAACGCCATTTTTTAAATGATTTTCAACTCGCTTGTTGAGTGAATATTCTAAGTCTTCTCGACTCGCTTTGCGGGTTTCGGTAACCGTGTGCCAAATGCCACCACCGGCTTCGGCAATATCTAAATAGCTTTTCCCTGTGTTGCGCAAGGCATAATCTGAAGCGCGATTTCCCGCAAAACAAATATGGGTGTGTGCATCGACCAAGCCGGGCAACAAAACGATGTCTTGTATAATCGGTTGGTGGCTTGCCTGCAATTTTTCAGCTTGCGGAAGCAGCGTTTTATAGTCCCCGACTTCGGCAATCCATCCGTTTTTCACGAGAATACCTGCATCCGAGGTGGCTTTCAAAACTTCTTCAGCGATGGCACCTTTTAGTGGCAAACCAACTAAGGGGAGTATTTGTTTAAAAGGACCTAAAAATTGAAATGAATTGGACATTTTGAAAGGGTTGTATTGGTTGTTTAAAATCTACAGGTCGTTTTGGTTTGGGATTATAATTTTATTTATTTTCAAAATAGGGTAGCGACCTGTTCGTTCGTAGCCTATCATTTCAAATTCCCCCGGCTTATTTTAAGCATCTTTTGATGGATTGATACGTTCGCTCGATGTTGTAGTCAAATGAGTAGGTTGTAGGAATAAGTGTGAGATTTTAGATTTCTAACCGTAGTACGTTGTTTATTCAAAATAGGCGTTTGCGAGCTTCATTCTTGTCAAGTTATACTAAAGTTGAGACATTTGCCTGTGGTAAGCAGGTGAATCAACTCTTGAATTTACTATTTCGGCTGTTATTTTTGTGCATTTTTGCGCACTATATATTCATTTTCTATCATGGAATAAATTCTTTGAGACCTGTATCCATTATCCGTTTTAATATTGTCTCTTAATGTGCCTTCTTTTATAAATCCTTCTGATTCATATAATTTTATAGCTCTATCGTTGTCATCATAAACATCAAACCACAGTCTATGAAATCTGAGTTTTTCAAAACACAATTGTTTTAATAATCTAATCGCTTCTCGACCAAACCCCAATCCCTTTTCATTTATAGTAATTCTTCTAAATTCAAGAACTTTGTTATGACTACATATTCCAAAAATTAACATGTATCCCATTAACCGATTAATATCTAAACGCTTCATTGATAAATGCAAACAATCGTCATCTGTTAGAAGTGCTATGTGCTTGTCCTTTGAATACTGATGAACGAATTGTTTATTGTTTTTCTCAAATTCAATAATTCTATCAATATCTGATGATACCGTATTTATCAGTCTAATTTTATCTCCAGTTATCTCAATATTCATAAATCTATCCATTATTGATTGACCAGCCACACTTGGATACAACTTAAAATTACACCCACCCAAATATAATAAAAAAAGCAGTTTCGATTGTAGCCTACCATTTCACAAGACCCCGACTTCTTTCATGCACCGCTTCATGGATTGATATGTCCGCTCGATGTCGTTGTCCAACCCGATTGAAAAGCGAATCAATCCTTCCGATAGACCCATTTGTTTTTGTTCGGCTTCGGGGATTTCTGAAGAGGTGGAAGCTCCCGGCGAACTGAATAAAGTCTTGTAAAAGCCCAAACTTACCGCGAGGTAACCCAAGTTTTGTTTTTGCATCAGCTCCATCAGCTCGTTGGCTTTCTGAGGAGATTTTACGTCAATGGTCAGCATGCCGCCAAATCCGTATTCGGGGTTCATCATTTTTTTAAAAGTCAGGTGGCTCGGGTGACTTTCTAAACCCGGATAGACGACTTTGAGTCCGTCTTTTTCAAATTTTTGCGCCAAATACATGGCGTTGTGGCTGTGTTGTTTGACACGAACGTGCAAAGTCCGCAGATTTTTGAGGATACTTGCCGCCCGAAGGCTGTCCATAGTCGGTCCTAACAACATATTGGCGCCGTCGTTGACGCTGCGCAGTTGATCGATAAATTCCTGGCTGCCGCAAGTAACTCCGCCAACGGCATCGCTGCTGCCGTTGATGAATTTCGTCAGGCTGTGAATCACCACATCCACACCGAATTTTGCCGGCGCAATACTCAAAGGCGAAAAGGTGTTGTCAACCACCAAAGGCAAGTTGTGTTTTTTGGCAATTTCGGACAAAGCTTCAAGGTCAGCGACTTCCAGCAAAGGATTGCTCACCGATTCGCAATACAGAAGTTTGGTGTTCGGAGTGATGGCGGCTTCCACCTTTTCCAAATCCAAAATATTGACAAAAGAAGTTTGGATGTTCAGTCTGATTAGAAAATTTTTCATAAAAGCATAGGTTCCGCCGTAAATCGTTCGGCTGGAAACGATGTGGTCGCCGGCTTGACAAAGTTGTAACAAAACGCCGGTGATGGCTCCCATGCCGGAAGCGGCTACATTCGCAGTTTCTGTGCCTTCCATGGCCGCCAAAGCTTGGCCCAGATAGAGGTTGCTCGGCGACGAATGACGGGTGTACAAATAGCAACCTTCCATTTTCCCTTCAAAGGTGTCGAACATGCTTTTGGCGGACAGAAAAGTGTAGGTAGAGGAATCGGAAATGGACGGATTGACACCACCAAATTCTCCGAAATATTGCAGGTCTTGGATGTTGTCGGCGGGATGAAATGGTTTCATGAGATTGTTTTTAACAGTTTATCAAAAATCATTATTTAAAGTTTAATATGCTGTTAAATATCAATATGATAGAATAAAAAGTAAATAATAAGAATAAAAATAGAAAATATATCTAAATTTGAAGTTTAATACGGATTTGTTTAGAAAATTTAAAAGGGATAAAAAATGATTTTAGATGATACCGACAGAAAACTGTTGATGTTTTTGCAGGCGGATGCCAAAAAAACGGTTAAGGAGCTTTCGATGCGTTTAGAACTTTCATCGACGGCAGTGTATGAAAGAATCAAAAAGTTGGAAAGGGAAGGGGTGATTTCCAATTATGTCGCCTTGTTAGACCGGAAAAAAATAGGCAAAGGCTTTGTGGTTTTTTGCCACATCAAACTCGTTCAGCACACCAAGGAATTTCTGACAAAATTTGAGAGCGAAGTTGTGCGTTTGGAAGAGGTTTTGGAGTGTTTTCACGTGAGCGGTGACTACGATTATATTTTGAAAATAAGTGTCGGAAGTATGGAAGAATACCGAAATTTTATGGTCACCAAACTGACTACTTTAAAACACATCGGAAGTACCCACAGCTCGTTTATGATCAGCGAAGTCAAAAACACCACTGCTTTTTCGATGATTCAATGATTTGATGATTCGATGATTTGAAAATTGTTACATTATAAACCGGAAGCATAAGAAT
>PHDQ01000326.1 GCA_002841025.1 Bacteroidetes bacterium HGW-Bacteroidetes-13
GAAAGATCAAACCCCGGGTGTTCGGCTACTTCGGGATAGTTAAACGTGCCCAACAGCACATCGGGTACTTCTCTGCCGTCTTTCCAATACCGAAGTCCGCCGAGCGCGCTGATGATGTTCGGTCCTTTCGAATGGGTGATAAAATGCAGACTCGAGAACAGATGCACAAACAAATCGCCGGACATGCCTGTCCCGTAATCTAAATAATTCCGCCATCTGAAAAATCGAAGCGGGTCAAAAGGTCGTTGGGTGGTGTTGGATAGATAACTTTTCCAGTTGACTGTTTTTTCGGATGCATCTTCCGGAATGGCGTATTGCCAAGCACCGATGGGAGAATGTCGTGCCCAAAAACCTTCGGCATAATTGATGTCGCCGATGGCTCCTGCAGCCAACAATTCCCGGGCTTTTTCATTTCCCAAAGACGATAAGCCCTGACTGCCTACCATCATAATTTTGCCCGATTTCTTCCACGCATCCACCAATTGATGACCTTCATCCACGCTGTGTATCATCGGTTTTTCGCAATAAACATGTTTTCCGGCATTGAGCGCATCGATCGAAATCTGTTTGTGCCAATGATCGGGCGTGCCGATGATCACCACATCAACATCCTTGCGACGGAGTATGTCTTTGTAATTGTCGGTGGTAAAAAGGGTGCTGCCATAATTCTTTTTGGCCTGTTCGATTCTGCCGCTGTACAAATCGCAAACCGCTACGATGTTTACACCCTCATGCATCAAAGCCGTATTCATGTCTTCCGTTCCCATCCCACCGGCACCAATCAGGGCGTAGTTGAGTTGTTTTTTATCGGATTGTGCGTGGTTTCTTTTCAACAATTGAACAGTCGGCGAAGCCTTTGCTGTCATAGCCGTGGCTGAAAGCAATCCTACACCGGCCAATCCGGCTTGCTTGATAAAGGTTCTTCTGTTTTTATCGTTCATGGTTTTAGTTTTTATAATTTATGTGAATAATGGAAATAGCAATTTGAAAATCGAAAAAAGCAAATAATGTTGGGATGCGATTCGGGTTACTATACTGAACTGAATCCTGTTTCATGTTTCACTTCTGACTCCCGACTTTCAGCTTCCGACTTGTCTATTAATTACTTCAAATCGGGATCACTCTCCCGATGCTTCGGGACTGACAATTTAACTAACTAAAATTCTACTGTCAGTTGTAACTATTGTCACTTCGAGTTTTTGTTTTTTGCGGTAGCAAAAAGCAAAAGTATCGAGAAGTCAATACGTGCTCCAACTTCTATCCTGACTGACGGCAGGCAGGGGACTTCCCTACAATTCCCTGATAAAAATATTGCGCCAAAGCACTTTTATGCCGCCACCTGAATGAATTTGTAAAGCGATTCCGCCTTCACCTTTTCCGATTTTTTCATCTTTGATATGCACCATTTTCGTTCCGTTCAGCCAAGTTGTAACTTCCGAACCGACGACTTTTATTTTCATTGTGTTCCATTCTCCCATTTTCAGGGCTTGTTCCTTTTCAGGCTCGGGTATGATGAGCCAACCTCTGCCATAAGATTCGTAAATGCCGCCGCTGTGCTGACCCGGCGGAGCTACTTCCACCTGCCAACCGCTGACTTTTACGCCGTCAACCGTCGAGCGGATAAAGACCCCGCTGTTGCC
>PHDQ01000327.1 GCA_002841025.1 Bacteroidetes bacterium HGW-Bacteroidetes-13
TGGCGAGGCGAAAGCATGAGTTGGTATCGAGACCAATTGGTAAACAATGCTTATAAATTTGATTTTCCCATTCACCGTCCCATCTTTGAATTATCGGAAGCAGAAAAACAATTGCTTTGGGACGGTAATAAATACTTTACCGGATTGCATAAATTCTTTCAGCAATTGGAAGAAAAAAGCTATAAAATTCAAAACCGTGTGATGCTCTCTCGCTATCGCGGAAAAACCAAATGCCAAACCTGCAAAGGCAAACGACTCAGACCCGAAGCAGAATACGTCAAGATCGGCAGTAAATCAATTGGCGAACTATCTGAAATGCCACTTTCAGAACTCTCTCAGTTTATCCGGAATCTCGAACTTACTGTTTTTGAAAAGAAAGTCGTCGGCAGACTGTTGAAAGAAATCGAAAGTCGGTTGAAGTTTATGATTGAAGTTGGTTTGGAATACTTGACACTCAATCGAAAATCAAACACGCTTTCGGGCGGAGAATCGCAACGCATCAATTTGGCAACTTCCTTGGGAAACAGCTTGGTCGGCTCGATGTACATACTCGACGAACCCAGCATCGGACTACACCCGCGCGATACGGATCGACTCATCAGCGTGCTGAAATCACTCCGCGATTTGGGCAATACGGTCATCGTGGTGGAGCATGACGAAGACATCATGAAAGCGGCAGACCACATCATCGACATCGGTCCGGAAGCGGGCTATTTTGGTGGAGAAGTGGTGGCGGAAGGCAACTACGAACAAATCTGCCAAGCCGACACCCTGACCGGACGATACCTGACCGGGCGATTGGAAATCGAAGTTCCTAAACAACGTAGAAAAGCAAAAGGCGCAATCAAAATCATCGGCGCGCGCCAGCACAACCTGAAAAACATTGATGTTACTTTTCCACTCAACAACCTGACGGTGGTGACCGGCGTTTCGGGTAGCGGCAAAACGACTTTGATTAAAAACATCCTCTATCCGGCCATCAACAAGCTACTGAACGGCATCGGAGACAAACCCGGTGATTTTTCAAAAATAGAAGGCGATTTGAGCAAAGTCAAACAAATCGAGTTTGTCGATCAAAACCCGATTGGGCGATCTTCGCGCTCCAATCCGGTGACTTACATCAAGGCATACGACGATATCCGCGAATTGTTTGCCAACCAAAAAAGAGCACAGCTCAACGGTTTTCTGCCCAAACATTTTTCCTTCAATGTCGATGGCGGTCGCTGCGACACCTGCAAAGGCGACGGTGAAGTAACCGTAGAAATGCAGTTTATGGCCGATGTACATCTGACTTGTGAACAATGTGGCGGAAAACGCTTCAAAAAAGAGGTCTTGGAAGTCAACTTTCAGCAAAAAAACATAGACGATGTACTTCGCATGACTGTGGATGAAGCCATCGCTTTTTTCAAAACCTACGAACAAGACAAGGTAGCAAACCGATTACAACCCCTGCAGGATGTGGGCTTGGGCTATGTGCAGTTGGGACAGTCGTCGGCGACACTCTCGGGTGGCGAGGCCCAACGCATCAAATTGGCTTCGTTTTTGACGAAAGGCAGCAACAAAGAACACACACTGTTTATCTTTGACGAACCCACCACCGGACTTCACTTTCACGACATCAAAAAACTGTTGAAATC
>PHDQ01000057.1 GCA_002841025.1 Bacteroidetes bacterium HGW-Bacteroidetes-13
ACCACATTTACCTGCGCGACTGTTTTGTCTTCAAATTTGATGTTTTCTGTTTTGACAAAAAGCTGAAAGGCGACATCAGAAGTGTAAGGCATGTTTTTTTTGATAAAATTGTATTCATCATAACTCACATTTGGAAACTGCTGTCTTTTCCATTGTGGTATGGTGCTCGGGCCAAATGAAAGTCTTGTCAGATAAATAGTACTATTATCAATGGAGTTTAGATTTTGGGTCACATTCCGTTTCAGTGAATCTACCGATGCCAAAACGGCAATGATGGAAAAAATGCCGATGGTAATGCCCAATACAGACAGGAATGTTCGCAGTTTGTTGTTGGACAGTTCGCTGATGGCAAACCGAAAACTTTCATTTAACAAACGCAGGTATAAAAACATAAAAAGTGAATTTTTATTTGTGTAAATTTAATCGATTGATTTTATTCTTACGATGAATTGTAATAAAATTAATATTTTCTCAATAAACGGATTGCTCAATTTTTTTATTGCCGTATTTTTTCGATGATCAATCGTGCCGTATTTTCGCTTGCGCCAGCTCCACCCAATTTTTGTTCCAAGGCTTCGTAATCTTGAAGAATTTTCTTTCGAGAGTTATCTTCCAACAGTTTTTCGAGTTCTTTTTTTAGATTGGATGTGTTCAATTCGGCTTGTATCAATTCAGTTACCACGGCTTTGTCCATAATCAAATTAACCAAAGATATATAATCTAAGTTGATGATGCGTTTGGCAATCTGATAGGAAAACCAACTGCCTTTGTAGCAAACCACTTCCGGTACTTTGAAAAGCGCGGTTTCGAGTGTGGCTGTCCCGGATGTAACCAATGCTGCTTTGGAAACACTCAGCAAATCGTAGGTTTTTTGTTGTACCCAATGCACGTTTTTCTTTCGCAGAAAAGGGGTGTAAAATGCTTCGTCTTGCCCGGGCGCACCGGCAATGACAAATTGATAGTCTTTAAAATTTTCGACAACCGACAGCATGATTTGCAACATTTTACGAATTTCCTGTTTGCGACTACCCGGCAGCAGTGCGATTATCGGACGTTCGTCCAAACCGTTTTGCTTTTTAAATTCGCTTTCCGAAATCGCTTTTCTGTCGTAAATAGCATCCAAAAGCGGATGCCCGACAAAGTCAACTTTGTATTGGTGTTTGGATTCATAAAAATCTTTTTCAAAAGGAAGAATTACATACATGTGGTCAATATCGCGTTTGATATCTTTGATTCTGCCTTCCTTCCAAGCCCATATTTGCGGCGAAATATAGTATTGCGTGCGAAAACCTTTTTGGCGTGCCCACTTGGCTATTTGGAAGTTAAAACCGGGATAGTCGATAAACACGATTACATCGGGTTGGTTGTTTTCGATGTCTTTCTTACAAAAACGAATGTTGTTGAAAATGGTTCGGATGTTGAGTATCACTTCCAAAAACCCCATGAAAGCAAGTTCTTTATAATGCTTGACCAAAGTTCCTCCGGCAGCTTCCATCAAATCGCCTCCCCAACAACGAATTTCCGCCTGTGCATCTTCTTTTTTTAAAGCCTTGATAAGGTTGCTCCCGTGAAGGTCGCCCGAAGCTTCGCCCGCAATTAAATAATATTTCATGGTCGGTTTGATATTTAATTTAGAGTGAGCTTAGTTTTATAATCAAGACAGCAACCGCAATGAAGACGACCGCAGTCAAAACGCCTTTTGCTTTGAATTCTTTGTCAATTTTCAAAAAATAAAAGAACAATGCCAAATTGGGCAAGCTTCCTAAACTCAAAACGGCTCCCATGATTGGCCATTCGGCCGGATGATTGTATAATTCCCAAAATTGAGCTCCGGCATAATACCGAAGTAACAAGGTAGTGCTCAAAAGCGCAAGCAGCAATCCCAAAGCAAACCCGATAATTGTTTGTTTATTTGGCAAAATCAATTGTTTAGTTTCCATTCGTTTAAGTGTTGGATGGCGTAATGGGCCGTCATGTCAAATTGAACAGGAACCACAGAAACATATCCATTCTTGAGTGCCCATTCATCGGTGTCTTCGCCGAGGTCTTCCACGACAAATTCGCCCGTAAGCCAATAATAATCTCGACCCTGGGGGTTGGTGCGTTTGTCAAATTTTTCTTTCCATTGCGCTTTTGCCTGTCTGCAAATTTTGATGCCTTTTATCTCGTCTTTTTTCAGTTTGGGAATGTTCACGTTGAGTACAACGTTCTTGGTCAATCCGTTTTGTAAAGCGGCTTTGGTTATCTTTTTTATATATTCCTTGGCCGGTTCAAAATCGGCTTCCCAATTGTAGTCAAGGAGAGAAAAACCGATGGCGGGAATGCCTTCAATACCGGCTTCAACTGCTGCACTCATCGTCCCGGAGTAAATCACGTTGATGGACGAATTTGACCCGTGGTTGATACCCGAAATGCAGATGTCAGGTCTGCGATTGAGGATTTCGTTGACGGCAATTTTCACACAATCCGCGGCCGTTCCCGAGCAGGTGTATTCGATTTGCTTGCCTTCATCGATGTTGACGGCACTCACATAAAGCGTCGAATTAATGGTAATGGCATGCCCCATAGCTGATTGCGGGCTGTCGGGTGCAACGACGACCACATCGCCTATTTCATTCAAAACTTTGATTAACGCACGGATGCCGGGCGCAGTGATTCCATCGTCGTTGGTAACTAAAATTAAGGGTTTTGAACTCATTTTTGTATTTTTATTTTAACTTTGCTAAGTTACATAAATTCGCATTTGCGAAATCGCTGACGGATGTTTAACAAAAATTTATTAGCAGCTATTTAAATTGGCATGATATTTAGTGCTACTTTAGTTTCAAAATTCAATGAAAAAAATCTGGATGTTTATGAAAAGGAATTATAAAATCCTGCTTATCCTATTGATAGCAGCAGGAGCGTTGTGGGGATTTTCCGCAAAAAAGATTACCGATCCCAACAAAGAAAAACTCATCTTACAGGTGGTTACTTATGTGTTGGAACGCGGTCATTATGCGCCCAAAGACATTGACGATAAATTCTCGGAAACCATATTCAATAATTTTTTGGACGCAACCGATCCGTACAAAAGATTTTTAACCGAGGAAGACGTGAAGGAATTGACTGTATTTAAAGATCAAATTGACGATCAAATCAAACAATCGGACTTAACTTTTTTTGATCAATTTTATGCAGTTCTCAATAAAAGAATCGAAGAATCTAAAGGTTATTACAAAGACATTTTGAGCACACCTTTCGATTATACAAAGGACGATACCTACCATTCGGATTATGATAAAATTGGGTTCGCCAAAAATAAGGCCGAACTAAAAGACAGATGGAGACAACAACTCAAATTTTCCGCCCTATCGTCTTACTATGATCTGATAGAAGATCAGAAGGAAAATGTCAAAAAAGATAAAAATCTAAAATTAAAATCGAATGATGAGCTTGAAAAACAAGCGCGCGAAACGGTTTTAAAAAATACGGATGAATTCTACGATTCTGTCGATGAAATTGTCCGTGACGATTGGTTTTATGTATATGTGAACCTCATTGCAGAAGCCTTTGATCCGCATACTAACTACTTATCGCCTCAGGGAAAAGATTTGTTTGACACCGATATGTCCGGAAAATATTTTGGGATTGGCGCACGACTTCAGAAAAAGGACGGGGATGTCAATATTGTTGAGTTAATCTCCGGTGGACCTGCTTGGAGAAATCAAGAGTTAGAGGTTGGCGATGTCATTTTGAAAGTTGCACAGGGCGATGAAGAACCTGTGAGTATTTTGGGAATGCGCCTCGATGATGCCATCAAACTCATCAAAGGTCCTGAAAACACAGAAGTAAAACTGACTGTTCGCAGAATCGATGGCAGCCAAAAGGTTATCTCCATCATCCGAGAAGAAATCGAATTGGAAGAAACCTACGTAAAATCAGCTATCATCCAAGACGGTGGAAAAAAATACGGCATCATCAACTTACCTAAATTTTATGTAGATTTTGATGATCCAAAAGGAAGAACAGCCGCCAAAGACGTAAAAGCCGAATTAGAGCGGTTTAAAAAACAAGGCGTAGAAGGATTGATTCTCGACCTTAGAAACAACGGTGGCGGATCTTTGCAAACCGTGGTCGAAATGGCCGGCTTGTTTATTGAAAGTGGCCCGATTGTTCAAGTCAAGGATGCCGGAAAGCGCAAAAACGTTTTAGAAGACAAAGACAAGAGCATCACTTGGGATGGTCCGTTGGTCATTATGGTCAATGAATTATCCGCTTCGGCTTCAGAGATATTGGCTGCCGCCATGCAAGACTATCACAGAGCGGTCATCATTGGCAGCAAACAAACCTATGGCAAAGGCACTGTTCAGCAAGTGTATGGTCTGCAGGATATTCTGAATGACGCTTCCGTTGGAGACATTGGCGCATTGAAGATGACAATTCAAAAATTTTACAGAGTTAACGGCGGATCTACGCAACTCGAAGGTGTAAAAAGCGACATCGTTATTCCGGATCGATACAGTTATATTGATATCGGTGAAAAAGATTCAGAAAATCCACTTCAATGGGATAAAATTGACTCTGCCAACTACAAACCTTGGAATAAATTTGGAGACATCAATCAAATAGTTACTTTAAGCAACAACCGAATTGTAAATAATCCCGATATCAAATTCTTGGATGAGCAAGCAAAATATTTCAAAAGTCAGCGTGACGACAATCAAATTCCCTTGAATTTTGATGCCTACATCGCAAAAATAAAATCTAATAAAGAAACGACCAATCATTTCAAAGCACTCGAAGACTATCGTTCCGGGCTTACATTTAGTTCATTGCCTTATGAAATTCAACTTTTTGAGAAAGACTCTACGCTTCTCGAAAAAAGAAAGCGATGGCACCTAAGTTTGACAAAAGATATCTATGTAGCAGAATCAGTCAATGTACTCAAAGATTTGAATGAAATTCCTTCAATTCCTTCCAAAATAGCGGCCATAAAAAATTAGTCCCAAAATGGGTTTGACATCTACAGAACAACGTCTGACTGCGCTCCAAAAGTTCAAAAAGAATTTTTGGGGCGTTTTCAGTTTTGGGTTCATCGTTTTGATTGGTTTTTTAGCCTTGTTTGCCTATTTCATCGCACCGGACAACACTTCCAATGCCAACCAGATGCATCTGAGCATAGCCACCAAACCCCCGGGATTCTCGATAAAAATGTTGCGATTGCCTACCGGAAATCAAGTCGAAAATTCACTTTTTAACCAGTTTGTAAACGGCAAGGAAAATCAATGGGATGAAACGCCCATTAGTACGCATCGATTTTCTGACGATACCCTCTACTATTCCGAATACGTCGCGGATGGTTTTGAAGGACTTGAAAAATCTTTGCCATTCAGTCAATTTGGTGTGCGCTCTTCAAAAGAAATGGAAAAGCAATTTATCATCCATAAGCGATTTATATTGGGAACCGATCGTTACGGTAGAGATTTGCTCAGCCGACTCTTGGTCGGTGCGCGAATTTCCTTTTCCATCGGTTTTGTCTCCGTGTTTATCGCGCTGATAATCGGATTAATTGTTGGCGCAACGGCCGGTTATTTTGGCGGTAAAACAGATGCCTTTGCCATGTGGCTCATCAATGTTACTTGGTCAATCCCGACCCTTCTTTTGGTGATAGCAATTACACTTGCCTTGGGGAAAGGGTTTTGGCAGGTGTTCGTTGCAGTCGGACTTACCATGTGGGTGGAGGTGGCACGTGTCGTTCGCGGACAAGTGATGGGCGTTCGAGAGATGCAATACGTCACCGCTGCCAGAGCCTTGGGTTTTTCCGATTTCAGAATTTTGACAAAACACATACTCCCCAATATTGCCACGCCACTCATCGTTATTTGTGCTGCCAATTTTGCGTCTGCAATCCTCATCGAAAGTGGATTGAGTTTTCTCGGCATCGGCGCACAACCGCCCACACCAAGCTGGGGTTCGATGATCAAAGATCACTATGCTTACATCGTCCTTGGAAAACCGTATTTATCAATCATTCCGGGTCTGGCCATCATGAGTTTAGTCATGGCTTTTATGATGATTGGCAATGCCATCCGAGATGTTTTTGAGGTGAAAAGTATCTGACTTTATTTTTTGAAAGCCTTATTTAAGGCTTGCCGAATATCCGCTTTGATGTCGTTGATGTGTTCCAAACCTACGGAAATTCTCACCAAACCGGGTGTGATACCGCTTTCTAAACGTTCTGCTTCGGAAAGCTTGCTGTGAGTAGTGGAAGCCGGATGCGTGATGATGGTTCGGGTGTCACCCAAATTAGCTGACAAAGAACACATTTTGATGGCGTTTAAAAACTTTCTGCCGGTTTCTATACCGCCTTCCAACTCAAAAGCCACAACGCCACCACCCATCGACATCTGTTTTTTGGCAATGGCATAAGCCGGATGTGATTTAAGAAAAGGATATTTCACAAACTTAATGCGATTGTCTTTTTCGAGAAGAGTTGCTAATTTAAGCGCGTTTTCACAATGTCTTTCTGCGCGAACAGCCAGCGTTTCGATACTTTTTGAAAGAATCCAAGCGTTGAACGGTGACATCGCCGGTCCCGTATTTCTGGCAAAGAGATATATTTCCCGAATCAATTCTTTGGAACCTACCACCACGCCCCCTAAGACCCTGCCTTGTCCGTCTATCAGTTTGGTGGCTGAATGGATGACCAAATCTGCACCAAACGCGATGGGTTGTTGCATGACCGGAGTTGCGAAACAATTGTCGATGACCAAGAGGAGCTTGTGTTTTTTCGCTACGGATGCCAAATAAGCCAAATCAATCACGTCAACACCCGGATTGGTGGGCGTTTCCGCATAGATTATCTTGGTATTCGGACGGATGATTTGTTCGACCGACTTCGGATTGAGCGTGTCAAAATAATCCGTTTGGATATTCCATTTCGGAAAATATTTGGTAAAAAGCGTGTGTGTTGACCCAAAAACCGATCGGGCTGAAACGATGTGATCTCCTGATTTCAAAAGAGCCGCGAAAGTCGAAAAAACAGCAGCCATGCCCGTTGCGGTTGCAAAACCGTCTTCTGCACCCTCCAACAAACAGATTTTCTCAACAAATTCAGAAGTATTCGGATTGCTGAAACGGCTGTAAATGTTTCGGTTTTTCTCTTCCGCAAAAGACGCGCGCATATCTTCCGCATCTTCAAAAACAAAACTCGAAGTCAGATAAACCGGTACAGAATGTTCGAGATGCTCGGTACGGTTGAGTTGGGTTCGGATGGCGAGGGTTTCGGGATGCTTTTTCATGAAGCTTTAAAATCTGTTTTGAAAATCAATAATGCTTAATAAAACAATGTCTTAGCAGGCAAAGTTAGTTATTTTGACACAAGCCTGTCCATAGAATTGAAGCCTGATGAAAAATTTAAAGATTTTTGATTCAATTGTGAATTTTCCAAACGGATCGCTCAAATTTAGCTATCAATTTGCCCATTTCTTGTTGTATCGTTTTAAATTCCTCGGAGTTATCTAACGCCGAAGTGTCCGCTTCCCGTGCTTCTTGAGAAGGATATTCAGCTTCCCAAATAACATAGGGTTTTCCATCTTCCGGATTGATGCTTTCGAGGACTCGTCCTACTACCAAATGTAGATTTTTTCTAACCTCAGAGGCACGCAGCCGCAAAGCCAATACCTCCGCCTGCAGCCCGGGCTTAGGATAGTAATGATTTTGAACCAAAATCGGGGATTCAACGACAAGGTCTTGAGCGGAAATGTTTTGAAAAGCCAAAAACAGCAATCCTGCTAAAAATAATTTCATATAATCGATATAAAGGTTTATACAAAAACAAAACTAAACAAATACAGTCACAATCGTTCTATATTACATTTTTTAGGATTGAAAATAAATATGGCGAACAGTATTAATTCTTTCTAAAACACAAATGATTTTCAAAAAACAGCCGTTATATTTGCGTTTACTAAAAAAACAATTTGATGCGTTGGCTTTTATTGATTGGGGTGTTGCTTTTGATAGAATTTTATGCTTTTCAAGCATTTAAAACTGCCACCAAAAATAAATGGATACTGATTGCTTATGTTTTTGTGTCTTTGGTGGTTGTGGTCTATTTCTTCTATGCTATTTTCACTTTCGATCGAAGCTTGGGTCAAACGACCAAAACACTGTATGCATTCGGGCTGTTTCTTACTTTTTTAATTCCCAAAATAGTACTTGTCGTCATGCTGTTGGGTGAAGATATTTTTCGATTAGGTGAAAGTATTTTTAAAAAATTCATTTTTGAGAATATGACCGAAAGGACTCAGTTTTTGGTTGCCAGACGACAATTTTTGAGTCGATTGGCATTGGGCGTGGCGGCACTACCTTTTGCAGCAATTATTTATGGAATGGTCAAAGGAAAATATGATTTTCGGATTATTCAGCACACGCTCTATTTTGATGATTTGCCGGAAGCGTTTGATGGTTTCGTCATCAAACAAATATCTGATTTACACAGCGGGAGTTTTGACAATCCCGAAAAAATAGCTTATGGCGTTCAGATGATAGACAGTATTGATGCAGACATGATGGTGTTTACAGGTGATATAGTTAATACCAAAGCTGAAGAAATGCATCCTTGGATTTCATTGTTTAACACGATCAAAAAGCCGGAATTTGGGAAATATGCGGTATTGGGTAATCACGATTACGGAGAATACGTCTCATGGCCATCCGAGGAGCATAAAGAAAATAATTTCAAAGCCATCAAAGCACTTTATGGGCAAATTGGTCACGCATTGTTGTTGAATGAACATGTATTGATAAAAAAAGACAATCAAAAAATTGCTTTGGTAGGAGTAGAAAATTGGGGTCATAATTTTAAAAAAGCGGGAAATATCAATCTCGCTACCGAAGGTTTATTAGCAGAAGATTTTAAGATTTTGCTCAGCCACGATCCTTCGCATTGGGAATACGAAGTCAAAAATCATCCAAAAAAGTTTCATCTGACTTTGAGCGGACACACACATGGCATGCAGTTTGGCATTGAAATTCCCGGATTTATCAAGTGGAGTCCGATTCAGTATGTTTACAAACAATGGGCGGGCGTTTATGAATACCAACAAAAATACATCAATGTCAACCGCGGATTTGGTTTTCACGCTTATTCAGGACGCGTCGGTATCTGGCCGGAAATCACCGTAATTACTTTAAGACGAAAGGAAAACGAAAGTAAACCGTCTGTTTAGCCGAATCATTTTATCCTAGCATATTTGACAGGCTTTTACGTTTTTTTAATGAAAACTTGTACAGTTCCTTCCTTTGATATACTTTTAACTTAAAATAGCTTATTTATGTCAAAATTTGGCGAGCTTTTGGACGTGGACGTTCCGGTTTTGTTTAGTTTTTATACTGAATGGAATGAGCCATCAAATGAGATGCACCCTGTCTTGCGTGATGTAGCGGCAGCAATCGGCGATCACGGCAAGGTTATCAAAATCGACATTGACAAAAACCCGCAATTGGCAGAAGCACTTCGCATCAAAACTTTACCTACATTGATTATTTATAAAGACGGCGAAATGAAGTGGCGTCAATCCGGCGAACTCGATGCCAATACCCTCATCGCAAAAATGGGAGAAGTTTAAAATTCGTCATAACTGCATTTCCGGCACTTCACCTTCTACGATCAGTTTGCCTTCCGTTGCTTTTTGAATCGTTTCTACCGAAACGCCGGGTGCGCGTTCGAGCAATTTGAAACCGTCGGGCGTAATTTCGAGTACTGCCAACTCTGTGACTATTTTTTTGACACAACCCATGCCCGTGAGCGGAAGCGTACAGCGTTTCAACAGTTTGGATTCGCCTGCTTTGTTGGTGTGCATCATGGCTACAATGATGTTTTCTGCGGAAGCAACCAAATCCATGGCCCCACCCATGCCTTTGACCATCTTTCCGGGGATCTTCCAGTTGGCAATGTCGCCGTTTTCGGCAACTTCCATCGCGCCTAAAATCGTCAAATCGACGTGTTTGCCCCGAATCATTGCAAAGCTTAAACTGGAGTCGAAAAAGGAGGCTCCGGGCAGTGTCGTGATGGTTTGCTTTCCGGCATTTATCAAATCGGGGTCTTCTTCTCCTTCAAACGGAAAAGGTCCCATGCCGAGTACGCCGTTTTCACTTTGAAATTCTACGGAAATATCTTCCCTGACATAATTGGCTACCAAAGTCGGAATGCCGATACCAAGGTTGACATAGTAGCCGTCTTTTACTTCTTTGGCAATTCTTTTGGCAATATCGTGTTTGTCTAGCATGGGTTTTTAATTTGAAAATTTGAAGATTAGTTTTTTTTACTGGAGGAAATAATTTTCGATATAATTAAAATGATTGAGTTTAGTTCATCGATTAGGGTTTCGTCCGGTGTTGGATAAAATTCTGATTTTTCGCAAAGTAGAAGCCAATAATAAACCTCGTCTGCTTCCTTTGCTGAAATTTTAAATTTATGAATGAAATCAGGTTTGCTTTCAGCATTTTGAGCTTCTCTAATATTTGCCCCGATGGAAGTTCCGGATTTAAAAATTTGAGAGGCCATTTCGAAATGGTTATTTTGTCGAACTTCTTCTGAAAAGGAAATAATTTTCAGTGCAAATTCAAAGGACTTATTTAATATTAAATGGTCTTTATCATTTCTCATTTTCAAATCTTCAGATCTTCAAATTGATTTCCCCCGAACGGTTCGTTGTTCAATGCGTTTTTTATAATCTTTTCCTTGAAAAATTCGCTGCACAAAAATCCCCGGAATGTGAATTTGATTGGGGTCTAAACTTCCGGCGGGGAGCAGTTCTTCAACTTCGGCAATCGTTATTTTCGAAGCACCACACATGGCAGGATTGAAATTTCGAGCAGTTCCCTTAAAAATCAGGTTTCCTGCTTCGTCTCCTTTCCACGCTTTGACAATCGAAAAATCGGATTGGAAAGCATACTCGAGCAAATGCATTTTGCCGTTAAAATCTTTGGTTTCTTTGCCGACTGCAACCTCAGTTCCGTAGCCGGCAGGCGTGTAAAATGCAGGAATTCCGGCTTGTGCGGCACGGCAGCGTTCAGCCAAAGTACCTTGCGGAATCAATTCTACTTCGAGTTCGCCACTCAGCATTTGCCTTTCAAACTCATCGTTTTCACCCACATACGAAGAAATCATTTTTTTGATTTGCTTTTTCTGTAAAAGCAGACCCAAACCAAAATCGTCAACTCCGGCGTTGTTGGAAATACAGGTCAGATTTTTTACGCCGAGCCTGACCAATTCTGAAATCGAATTTTCGGGAATGCCGCACAATCCAAACCCTCCCAACATGATGGTGTTTTCATCTTGAATGCCGGCGAGTGCTTCTTGAACGTTGTTTACTGTTTTATTTATCATTGGGCTAAACTTTGGTTTAAATTTACGAAATTTCTAATTTACGCATAGTTATTTATCTAAATATTAAAACATTTTAGGTTTACTTAGTACAAGCATTAAAAAAAAACGCAACTATTCAGCTATTCAAATGAATTTCGTTTTAACTGTCACTTCGTGTGGTTTTTAATAGTAATGCGACAGCTTTACTATTAAAAATTGCCTGTCTGCCACAGGCAGGTATCGAGAAGCTTGAAATTGTATAGTTCTCGATACGT
>PHDQ01000328.1 GCA_002841025.1 Bacteroidetes bacterium HGW-Bacteroidetes-13
GATGTTTCCCAAAGACCTCATCGGATTTGATGAAAAAACCGGTCGGTTTGTGGTGAAGGAATAAGAACCCGGAATTTTAATCTGTTCGTAAAGATTTAATAATGAGTTGAATTAATAGTGAATTAAAGTTTGGTTTTATAAAACCGTTTTTCAATAGTAGATTTACCTGATGCAGAAGGCATCACATGTTTATAGCCACATTAACGACGATTTTGCGACCCAATCGGGGTCGAACAAGCTTTCAAATGGTCAGCTATGAATGTTTAATCCACCGGGATTAGAGTTCGTCTTATGCGAGTTTAATTCGCAATATTAATCAAACTTAAAAATCAAACTTCAGCCCAAAAGTAAAGCGCAAACCGTCATCTGATCCAAAAAGACTGAGTGTTGTCGCAAACAAATCGGCTCCGTTGAGCCACAATCCGCCGCCATAACTGTCGTGCCAAATATCCGAAGTATCGTTCTTCACCCAAACTCTTCCCAGGTCATAACCACCGTAAATTCCCAATTGCAAAGGCACAAAAAAGTTGATGCGTACCTTGTCAAAACTGTAGCGAAGATCACCTCCGAAAATCAATGAATTTTTACCCGTAAATCGTTGGAAGCGATAACCGCGGAGTCCTTCTTCTCCACCCAGATTGGCTGCTTGATAAAACTCAAAACCATCGTTCAAATTCCATTGGCTTTTGGCGAATGTTTTCAATACCAAATTTCGATTAGAAGACAGGCTGTTGTAGAATTCCAATTGGGGTTTTATAAACGTAAAATGTCGGTCTGAATCTTCTGTATTGATTCTGAACCCGGTTGACAAGTCAAAACGCATGCCGCGCGTCGGGCTTACCGGATTGTCGTAGTTGGCAAAATTGAGTTTTGCATCCACACCCAAAAATGTTTTTCTATCGAAGAAATCCGGAATGTTATTTCCAATCGCAGAGATGAATCGGTTGCTTGAATCTTCAACTTCAAAAGACGCTACCAAAGCTTTGAAATCGATGTTCAAACCGGATGTGTAATTTCTACTCAAGCCAAAATTCGCACGCAAAACACTTAGTTTGACCCGATTGAAATCCAATCCCAACACATCGTCATTGTTGGATGTTTCGTTGCCAAAACCAAAAAAGTTTTGCGAAAAATTATCGGATGTTGCCACCGCTCCGACTACAAAATTCCACTTGCCGATAAAGTTTGCAAATGTCCCTTCATAATCTGCGGCGAATCCTTGGGTAGCAAAAAATACTTTAGCACTGATTTTATGTTGTTGTGTAAAGGGATTTCTTTCAAAACCTTTGACCGTGTAAACATCGGTCAACCCTATGGCAATTCCGTCGTCAGGGTTATAAGCGATTGTCGGAAGAATGCTGTTGCTGTGGAGTATATTTTTCTTGTAATCAAAGGTGTTATTTTCATAATAATCTTTTAACACTACATTCGCGCCGCCTTTTTTCACCAAATCAATTTTCTTGGATTTGTAGTCGTAAACCGTCACTTTTCGTCCGTTTTCGATGTTGTAAGAATCGTTGTTTTGTCCACCTACCATTCTGATTTTGATATTTTTAGATGACTTCCCGGTGACGTTAAAAACATCTTTATCATCCAATCCGTACAGCCAGATTTCTTTGGT
>PHDQ01000329.1 GCA_002841025.1 Bacteroidetes bacterium HGW-Bacteroidetes-13
AGTGAAGTGATGATTAACAAAGGTAAATTCCACGAAAAAGGATAGTGTACAAATCCCATAGGGCTGTTGAAATAAATATCGTCTTGCTGACTTTTGAGATTTGACAAATCGGCATTGGAGAAATAGGAAAGCAGAGATGTCAAGTAACTCCCTTGATGTGCCAAGGTGTTTTTGTCAAGATTTTCAAAACTGTCTAAAACGGTATGATAGTCGTAATGGTCGTCAATAAAAGCAAAATTAAATCCGTCGATGTTTCCTTGTTCTCTAAAAACGGTGAGATCGGTGTCGTTTGGCAGCATTTTATAAATACTGTAAACCAGCGAATTGCTAACAGGGAAAGGCGTTTTGGCATCCGCGAAAGCTTTGATCATGTTTTGGTTCCCGCCATTGGTTTCGATGAGCATATAACTAGCACCGCCACTTCCGCGCGCTTCAAAATTGAGCACCAAACCGATGTTTTTTGCCCACGGATGCTTGTTGACAAAAAGCTCTGCACCGTTCAGCCCGAGTTCTTCTGCATCGCTGATAAGTACCAATAAATCATTTTTCTGACTTGCGTTTTTTGCTAAAAAAGCACGTAAACCTTCCAGAATAACACCTACACCACTTCCGGCATCAGATGCGCCCAAAGAGGAATGTGGGTTGCTGTCGTAGTGGGTTAACAACAACAAGGCTTTACCGGATTCCGTTCCTTTTCTGCGAGCCAAAATGTTTTTTGCCTTGGTCAGGCTGGTCCATTCGCTGCGTACAAAACCATCTTGGGTTTCGACCTCCAGCCCGAGTTTTTTTAATTCATCAAGGATATAAAGACGAACTTCTTCGTGTGCTTTTGAGCTGACAAAATGTGGTTTTTGAGAAATAATCTTAACATGGTCGGCTGCTCGATCGATTGAAAACTCAGTTTCAGTCTTGTCTGAATCCGATTGATAAGTTGGCATTTGCGATTGAAATGTCCAATAAGTCACACCAATCAAAATAATGATTGAAAGGAGTTGGTTGTATTTTTTTAACATGATGGAGGATATAATTTACCAAATTTACAAAAATAAATGTTAAAGAAGTGAGTGGGTTATGGCCAAATCCAATCTGTTTAAAAGACAGATTTTAAAAAATAAATCACCTTGTATTCGTCGGGTATAATTTTTCGTATTTATTTTTTCGTACCTTTATGCGGACTAACTCATAGGATTTCAATCTTTTAAAATCCTCTTAAACTAAAAAATATGGGAATCAAAAGTTTTCAAGGGGCGACCGAGCCGTTGGCAAAACCGAAATGTGCCCCCCTTTGTGTGTCCGACTACATGAGTACGAGTCTCATTACTTTTAAACCTGATCAGCCGGTTGTTCAGGTGATGGAATTGCTGATTAAACACAGGATATCCGGTGGTCCAGTTGTGGATGATGGTGGGAATCTTGTGGGGATGATTTCAGAGGGTGATTGTATGAAAGAAATTTCAGAATGTCGTTATTACAACATGCCAATGAATGATCAAAAAGTAGAAAAATACATGGATAAATCAGTTGAAACCATTAATTGGGATTTATCTGTTTTTGATGCGGCTACGCTTTTTTGCAACGCGAGAAGAAACCGATTTCCGGTTATGAAA
>PHDQ01000330.1 GCA_002841025.1 Bacteroidetes bacterium HGW-Bacteroidetes-13
AATCAAAAAATCTTCTTGCTTTGCCACCCAAGCCACAATACTGTTCATGCTGTTTATCAAAATCTCGTATAAGTCTTTAATCCACAAGGGCAATTTTCCGAAATAGGAAGCAATCAAAACGAAAAATCCCGCACCCAATATCAAACCCAAAAACGGTATAATGAATAAATTGGACAGGAAAAACAAACCCGGGAACTGATGAAAATAATACAAACTCAAGGGCATCACACCCAATTGGGCAGCAGTAGAAACTGTCATCAAATCCCACGCTTTTTTGAATATCCAAAACCGAGGATTCCACAAAGCATTCAGAAAAGGATTGAAATAGATAATCGAAATCACCGCCAGATAACTCAGTTGAAAACCGACTTCAAAGACAAAGTTGGGTTTGAAAAGGATTAGAATCAGCATCGAGATAAAAACCACATTGATTGTTGAGGTTGTTTGTCGAAAATGAATCGCCAATGCGATGGCGGTAAACATGCAAACAGCCCGAACGACAGATGGCGACAACCCGGCCAATACGGCATAAACCCACAGTGAAAATATCGACATTACCAACACCAACCATTTCCCGTGACGCAGGCGTTTAAGCGGAGACAAAATGCCCAAAACCAGAAACAAAATCACCCCAACATGCAGACCCGAAACCGCCAACAAATGAATCGCGCCCGCGCGGATGTAGTCATTGTTTACTTCTTCCGAAACATCCTGGCGTTGTCCGAGCAACAAAGCGTTCATCACGCCATAGACATCCGGTGAGAAATTTTGTCGTTGCAGACTTTGTTGAAGTCTTTCTCTAAATTGGGCAATGAAATAGAAAACGGATTTTGTTT
Source organism: Bacteroidetes bacterium HGW-Bacteroidetes-13 (assembly GCA_002841025.1). GTDB lineage: Bacteria > Bacteroidota > Bacteroidia > Flavobacteriales > Flavobacteriaceae > UM-FILTER-40-17. The sequence continues at coordinate 837 of PHDQ01000330.1, forward strand.
GAAGTCCGGTCGGTAAAAAATTGATTGAATCTGCCCGCGCCTGATACAAAATATTTTGGTGTTTCAGATAATCTCGATAGTCAAATTGAAAGGGATTGCGGGCTGATGAAGGATGCTGAAGTTGCGTTCGCATCACAAAAAGCTGACCTAACATGGGCTTGATGGTGTCGTTTTTAGAAACATAAACCAACAATTTCCCAAAACTTAGGGCGCTGTCTATTTTATGAACTTTCATGACATAACGCTTGTCAAAAGCATTGGATTTCAGTACTTCCGCAACTTCTAAAACCAAGGTGGAAGGCACATCGGGTTTCACAAAATTTGCGTAGTGCGATTGTTGATTTTGTGGCCGATGAATTTGATAAACCCAAGCACCCAAGAGCATAAATAAAACCAATGAACAGACACTGAATAACCGAATTAAAATCAGATTTTCGAGATAGAACTTTCTCGACAACTGATAAAGCACAACCAAACAGAGAAAACAACCAACCATCAATTCGAGCAAAACGGTTAGTGACAAGACGAACCGATCGGACAAGAAAATACCGGCAACCAAAGCAAGTGTCAGACTCGCCATGGCTTCATTCGGATATTTTAGGGTTGAATGAGCGGCAGACATTCTATTAAAATTTTGGTAACTATTCAGTCTAATGAAAAATCGATACAAATTTCGTCTGTTCGAGTGTTTTATTGAAAAATGTGACCCCTTTTTCTAATAAAACGTATCGAGAACGCTACAATTTCAAGCTTCTCGATACCTGC
>PHDQ01000058.1 GCA_002841025.1 Bacteroidetes bacterium HGW-Bacteroidetes-13
GCATGCGACTGTTGCGCATGCAAATCCCGATACATTTTGACATGGAATTTTTAGAAACCGAAATTCTAAAAACATGTGCCTTTCGGAAAGGTGAAGCACATCTTATCCGGTTGACAATTTGCAGAAAAGACAATAAAAATCTACTCACCAAAGATCAATCCGTCGATTTTTATATTGAAACAACTGACGAAACCGAGGCTGCATTTAAACTTTTTGAAGGCAGGTTTGAAGTAGATTTGTACAAAGATTTTTATGAAAACACATCCCTGCTTTCAACCATAGAGACTTCATCCAACCTCATTCCCATACTCTCCAAAATCTTTGCCGATGAAAACAACTTGGATGAATGTTTGATACTGAACGCAAACAAAAATGTGATCGGTGCATCGGTAGGCAACCTGTTTTTGGTAAAAGGATATTCCGTCCTGACACCGCCCGTGGAAGACGGCTGCAAGAAAGGAATCTTGAGAAATGAAATTATAAAATTGTTAAAAAAATCTGCACTTTATCAACTTGAAGAAACTTCTATTTCTCCATTTGAGCTGCAAAGTGGCGATGAACTATTTTTGGCGCACATCACTTTCGGGATTATTCCTATCAGCAAATACCGCAAAAAGGAATACACCCGACAAACCGCCGACTATATTTTGGAAAATCTCAATTTAAGTATCCGAGAAATCGCAATGGGGAAAACTACCTAATTCAAATTGGGATTCTCGGGAGAATTTGCCCAAAGTGCGTAGTCACCACCCAATTCAATCATCTGCTTTCGCCAAAAATCCTCGTCCACAGCAGAAACTATGTCCGACTTGTAGGTGTTTTCTGAAACTACCCACGAATTTTTGCGCAGCTCATCTTCCAACTGATTTAAGTCCCAACCCGAGTAACCTAAAAAGAATCGAATTTCATTGGGAGAAATTGTGCCTTTGTTAACTTCTTCAATCACTTTTTCAAAACTTCCACCCCAAAAAACGCCGGTAGAAATTTCCAAAGCATCATCGATCAAATCGGGTCTTTTGTGGATAAAATACAACTGATCGGAATCAACCGGTCCGCCGTTGTAAACCGGAAAATCTTTCTCCGCTGACGGAACGAAATCAGTTAATTTATAACCGTTTAGCTTGTTGAGCACAAACCCAACCGAACCATTTTCGTTGTGCTCTGCCAACAATATGACAGACCTACTGAAGGTGGTATCTGTGAAAATTGAAGGCTCCGCAATCAATAAACATCCTTTTTCGGGTTTAATTGAAATCATAAGTTAGTTGTTTTTCAATGCATTAAAATTATAAGTTTTATTTAAATAAAAAAATATTTTTTCAAAAACAGTGTGTTAAATGTATTATTGATTTAAAAAAACATAATTTTATAATAATAAATCAATGGTTATCGAATTGAATATCTTTGTTAAAATTTTTTTCTTTTAAAATGCATCCAAAAACTGTCCGAATTTGCGGCGTTCCCGAACATTTCAACTTTCCTTGGCATCATGCTTTAGAAAACAAGCTTTTCGAACAACAAAACATTCGGTTAATTTGGACGGACGTACCGGAAGGAACCGGAAAAATGAGTCAAATGTTGCGCGAAAACCAAACCGATTTGGCAGTAATTCTTACCGAAGGCATCACGAAAGAAATAGTCAACGGCAATCCTGCCAAAATTGTTCAGACCTATGTTGAATCGCCTTTGCTTTGGGGAGTTCATGTTGGCACTCAGTCTCCCCTGTCGAGCCTGAAAGATTTGGAAAACGCACGCGCAGCCGTCAGCAGAATGGGTTCGGGTTCGCATTTGATGGCGATGGTTTTGGCTAAGAAATTAGGATTGAAAACTGAAAATCTGTCTTTTGAAGTTGTTCAAAACCTCGATGGTGCCATCCAGATGCTCAGCGAAAATGATGACATCTATTTTATGTGGGAGCATTTTACGACCAAACCATTGGTTGACAAAAACCTTTTCAAAAGAATCGGCAACTGCCCTACTCCGTGGCCTTGCTTCGTGATAGCTGCTACCGATGTTTTCATTGACGAATCGGTTGAGGTGCTTCACACCCTTTTAAAAATCATCAATACAGTTACCTTAGATTTTAAGAAAACACCCGATTTGGTCAATCTGATTTCGGAAAGATATCAACAAAAACTGGAAGATGTTGCATCGTGGTTGGCAATGACCAATTGGTCGCAAAAGCAAATCTCATCGACAGAAATTGAGGTTGTTCAACAAGAGCTTTTTGACTTGGGATTGATTTCAAAACAGTTAAAAATCGAATTCATTTTAAGGAACTAAGTTTCTCATTTCACCATGTACTTTGAAAAACTCAAACCAAAAACTTCCCTTATATTTGCACAAATTCATTGAATCATAAAATGAAGGTTTATTTAGACAATGCGGCCACAACGGCCATGTATCCGGAAGTTATCGAAAAAATGATAGCCGTTATGCGAGAAAATTTCGGCAATCCATCTTCTACGCACGGCTTTGGTAGGATGGCAAAGACTGCTGTCGAAACTGCCAGAAAAAACATCGCGAAGTTATTGGGTGTTTCACCTGGCGAAATCATTTTTACTTCGGGTGGAACCGAAGCTGACAACCAAATTTTACAAAGTGCAGTTCGGCATTTGGATGTACGTAGAATCATTACCTCCAAAATTGAACACCATGCCGTGACACATACCGTCGAATCTTTGTTGCATGAGTTTGGCATCGAAGTGGTTTACCTTCCATTGCAAGTAAACAGTGAAATTGATTATGAAGTTCTGACCTCGCTTTTAAAGGGTTCTCAAGTAAAAACTTTGGTCAGTTTGATGCATGTAAACAACGAAATCGGGACGCTTTTAGACATTCACCGTGTGGGAAATTTATGCCGCGAAAACAATGCTTTGTTTCATTCAGACACCGTACAATCGGTGGGGCATTTTCCACTGAATTTCAGTGAAATACCTGTGGATTTCGCAACTGCTGCCGCGCATAAATTTCACGGCCCTAAGGGTATTGGTTTTGCTTTTGTCAGAAAAAGTTCCGGACTCAAACCGGTCATACTCGGGGGCGAGCAAGAGCGTGGACTTCGGGCGGGAACAGAATCTGTACACAACATAGTCGGCTTGTCTGAAGCGCTCACTTTGTCACTCGAAAATTTGGACGAAGAAAGAGCGTATATTTCTGATTTAAAGTGCTATTTTGTGGATAAAATTCGTGAAGAAATTCCGCAAGCTACTTTTAACGGACTGAGTGCGGATGCGGATAAAAGCACTTATACTTTGGTGAATGTGCTGATTCCGATGGAGACTTCTAAGGCTGGTGTTTTGTTGTTTCATCTCGACTTAAACGGCATTGCTTGTTCAAAAGGAAGTGCTTGCCAATCGGGAAGTCAGAAAGGTTCACATGTGCTGGCAGAAATATTGCCGGAAACTCTTCAAAATCAGCCATCTTTGCGATTTTCATTTTCAAAAAACAACACCCGCGAAGAATTGGATTATGTGGTAAGTGTGATTAAAAAATTCGTCGAAAACTAACCAACGGGTTTCCTTATTATAACCTGATATCAATCGAAGATATTAAACAACCTCTTTAATGGTCAGGTCGAGTGGTGTCGAAATCAACATATAACGCACCTTATTGTCTCACGAAGGTTAAGCTTCATGCGTATCTATTTGAAAAAAATCAAAACCACTTTTTCCTTTTAAACAGCAATACACTCACGGCAGAAAGCAAGAAAGAAAAAAACAGTATAATCCAAAAACCGTACTTGTATTCTTCCAATGCATTGGGAACATTCATGCCGTACAAACTCGCAATCAAGGTCGGAATCATCAAGATGATAGAAATCGAGGTCAACTGTTTCATGATGATATTTAGGTTATTGGATATCACCGAAGCATAAGCATCCATCATTCCACTAAGGATGTCGCTGTAAATATTGGTTGTTTCCAACGCTTGTCGAAGTTCGATTTGCACATCTTCCAACAGTTCCAAATCGAGTTTGTTTTGCAGGCTTTTTACATTGCGGATGCGGTGAAGCAAAATATCGTTTCCTTTGAGTGAAGTCGTGAAGAAAACCAAGCATTTTTCCAACTGCAACAAGGTTTGCAAGTCTTCATTTTTGATGGATTTTTCCAATTCTTTTTCCGCCAATTTGATTTGTAGGTTGATTCGTTTCAGATATTTGAGAAACCACACACTTGATGACAGATTGAGCTTCATCACCAAATCGAGGTTGCTTTCGATCAAAACATTTTTCCTGCGGCTGTAAAACACAAAATCTGAAACAACCTCGTTGTCAAAAAAACAAATGGTCAATAAGATGTCTTTTTTGAAAATAATTCCCATGGGAACCGTAGAAAACGGAAGACTATCGTCTTCTATCTTGACCGGCAATCGCAACACGCACAATCGCCAACCATCTTCCTCATCAATACGCGGACGTTCATCGATATCAGCCACGTCAGTATAAAAATCTTCTGGAACTTTTAGCTCATTGGCCAAAAAATGCAAATCCGCATCGGACGGTTTGCTGATGTGAATCCAACAACCGCTTTCCCATTGTGGAATTTCTTCCAATCCATGACCGTTTTTGTAATAGGTAATCATTTTAGGAAAAGTTTTGAAAATTTTTCTCGTCAAATGTACGGATTGAAATGTCCCCTTTAAAGCTTTACTTTTTAATTTTTGGAGGCATCGGGCCGCGCAAATGTATAATCAATCCGTTGAGGAAATTGCGCAAAATTTGATCGCCACATTCCATGTATTTTGGATGATCCTCACTTCTGAAAAAAGCAGACAATTCGCTCGTTGTTATTCTGAAATCGACCAATTCAAGAATTTTCACGATTTCATCATCACGCAATTTTAAGGCTACGCGTAACTTTTTAAAAATATCGTTGTTGGTCATGGTTTTTTTTCAATGGGTTCAGATTTCAATAACAATTGCTAAAGTACATCGATAATTTCAAATACCTTTTGGTTAAATTCGAACGTGTCGCCTTTTTTTTTGGAAAGCAACAATTCACCAATCGGTGAGACCGGGGAAACTGCATAATAAATTGTACCGTCAATTTCGATTTTTCCAGCACTGATGGAGATAAAATATTGCGCCGTGTTGGTTCGAACTGCACTACCCATCCGCGCATGCTCGGTAAATATTTGGGGGTTAATCTGTTTGAGTTGCTCTTTTTGATTAATAGCTTCTGCCAAATAGGAATTGTATTTTTCAAAATCGGTATGAAGTTTTCCCGCACCCGAATCATCCGACTCGTCACTGCTTTTTTCCATGCTTTCTAACGATTCTTTGATGGTGGAAAGTTCGTTCTTATAGTTTACAATCCGCTTGTCAATGTAATCTTGGCAGGCTTGATAGAGTTGCTCTTTTAAAGTCATGCATAAAATTTAAGCTGCAAAGTTAAACTTATTCCCAAAGTAATTTTGATGGAAATTAAATTTTGATGGAAAAATTCGGAAATGCAGCAATGTGTTCATTTGAAAATGTGCTCATTTAAAAATGTTCAAAACAGTTGCCCGATTGGTCTATTTTAATTTTCGGGAAACTTCCTGAACCTCGTCCATTACCCGAAGCAGGTTTTCTCCCCAAAAACCGGCAATTTCTTTGTCTGAATAACCGCGTTTGAGCAGTTCGACTGTCACATTGAGTGATTCGGAAGCATCATCCCAACCGGAAATCCCGCCGCCGCCGTCAAAATCGGAGCTGATGCCTACATGTTCGACACCAATTTTGTTGACCAAATAATCAATGTGATTGACAAAATCGGAAACATTGACCAAATCCATTTCCGATTTGATTTTTTCTAATTTAGGTTCAGCTGCTTTTTGTACGGTTTCAAATTTTGCAAAATAGGCTTTGCGATTCATGTCGTCCAATTTACGGATAGAATCTCGGGAGAGAATGGAGATTCCGAGGCTATCGCCAACTTTCCAATACAGGCTTTGTCGGGCTTTGACAAAGTTGTCATTTTTAGCTTCGTTTAGGTAAGCTCCGAAAGCAACCGTTTGAACGACACCGCCGTTTTGTTTGACCAAATCGAGTAATTCATCATCCAGATTCCTGCTGTGATTGCAAAGTGCGCGTGCAGAAGAATGCGACGCAATGACAGGCGCTTTACTCAAGGCAATCATTTGCTTAATTGCCTCTTTGGAGGGATGGGAAATATCAATCATGATGCCCAACCGATTCATTTCTGCGACAGCTTTTTTACCCATGTCGCTCAATCCGTTGTGAAGCCAAATACCATCGAGCTCGCCGGTATTGGAGTCGCTGAGCTGACTGTGACCGTTGTGTGCCAAAGACATGTAGCGTGCGCCGAGTTTATAAAATTTCTCAATATTTTTTATATCTGTCCCAATCGGGTAAGCATTTTCGACACCAATCATGGCTACTTTTTTTCCTTTTCTGACAATCCGCCTGACATCTTTCGAGTTTAAAGCGAGCTCGATTCTCTGCGGAGCGTATTCTTCACAAAGTTTTTGAATGGCGGTGAACTTAGCCATGGCGTTGGCGTAAGCGGCTTGATAACCTGTCGGGGTGAGCTCACCTTGACCGGTGTAAACAATCATCCAACTGACATCCAATCCGCCTTTTTCCATTTTCGGCAGGTTGACTTGGGTGTCTAAATCTTTGGTGTAATTGTGGTCTTTGGTGAAATTTTTCACATCGATGTCGTTGTGGGTGTCGATGGTGATGATGCTGTCGTGCAAACGTTTGGCGTGTTCTTCCAAAGATATGGGTACTGTTAGAGGCGTGTCCAAGACTGCCATGGGTTCATGTTGTTTTTCCGGTTGTTTGCAAGAAAAAAAAGCGGTTAATGTTATCAAAAACAGTAAATTACTTATTTTCATATCAGTTTGCATTAGATAGAAGTGAATGATTCAATTTATAAAAATATGAAAACAAAACCATTTGGCGTAGATTTTTTTGAAGACAAACGAAATATGCTTCGTAGATGTTAAAAATAAAAATCAAACAGCAACCGCATACTCGAAAATCTGCACGTTACTTTTTAGGCGTTCGCAGACGATATTCATCATGCGTTTGTTTAGTGCCGATGAATTTTGAATGTAATGAAGGTATTCATCCAAGGTAAATTGACCAATAATCATTCCTTTGATGGAATTTCTAAACTTGATGTCTTTCTGAATCGCGTTTTCAATATAATGCAGTTTTCGTTCCGGCGTCAGGGTGTAAAAAACATTTTTAAGTTTGGCTACATAATTTCTGAACACTTCAACAAGCAAGTCGTTTTGGAGCTTGATGATGGGTCGAAGGGTTTGATTTTGAAACCTTTCGTCCGCTGTCATTTGGCTGTTTAAAATGATTCCCTCTATTTTGGGTCGCATTGTCAACAAGAAAGTGTCACGTGTTTCCATGAGTTTTTTATAAAATTACATTTTTTTAAAGTGCAATTAATTTGAATCACCAATAGTTTTTAACGATGTTGTCAACAATTGCAAATTTCTCAAAGAATTAACTATTGCATGTTGTTGGCTGATTCCCGAAGCATTGGGATTGAAACCACAAATAACAAAAAACACAAAACATCATGTCGTGTCATTGCATTTCAGTCATCAATTATTTTAAAAGTAACAATTACATTTTTTTGTAAGTTTTATCAAGTAGAACGGTCTAATTAAAAGTTATGCAAAGAAAATATCAAAAAGAAGACATCTTAGAAAAAGGGATTTCACTGATGTGTAGAGGTGGATATCACCAAACCGGCATCGCGGAAATTCTCAAGGAATGTGAAATACCAAAAGGGTCTTTTTACAATTTTTTTGAAAGCAAAGAGCAATTTACACTGCAAGCCATCAACCAATATACCAATGGTTTGATCGAAATTTTAGACGCTTTGAAAGTAAATGCAAAGCTGAATGGTTTTGAAAAAATTGAGCATTATTTTTTAGAAGTGGCTGAAAAACACAAACAAGACAATTTTAAAAATTCTTGTTTATTAGGCAATCTTTCGACGGAGATATCCGCTGGCAACGAAAGAATCACCGCAGTTGTTTTGCGAGCCAAGAATCGCATCAAAGAAGCACTCACCTCTTTTGTGGACGAAGCCCAAAACGAAAAGTTGATTGACCCCGGTTTTGAGGCTGCCGCATTGGCCGATTTTATCTTGGATGCGTTCTACGGCGTAGTCGCCCGAATGAAAGTACTGCAAAACGACAAACCTTTACGTGATTTTTTTTCGTTGCACCTTCGATTCCTGTTGACTCAAAATGAAAATAAAATTTGAATAATAATTGTTTAATTTAAACCCGATATGTTATGAAAAATGTATTTAAAACAACCCTCCCAACCTTGGGACTTGATGCAGAAAATGAACAAGCAAAAGAATTGCTTGCCGCAGCAAAAAAAGAAATGGGAATGATCCCAACCATGTATGGCAACATGGCTAATTTCCCCGATTTATTGGCTACCTATCGATTTGGTTATGCAGCCCTTCGCAAAAACAGCAGCTTCACGTCCGCAGAAGTTGAAGTAGTTTTTCTTTCCATCAGTTTTGTCAATCAATGCGAATACTGTATGGCTGCGCACAGCTTTTTGGCCGATGTGGCATCCAACGTACCCAAAGACGTGACCGACGCCATCCGTGCCAGTTTCCCGATTGCCGACAAAAAATTAGAATCCTTGAGTGAATTCACCAAAACCATGGTCACCAAAAAAGGCAATCCGACACCAGAAGATGTCGAAAAATTTTTGGCAGCGGGTTACAACGAGACGCAAATTCTCGAAATCATTTTGGCTATTTCAGTCAAAATCATCAGTAACTATTCCAACCACATTTTCCATACCGTACCCGATGCGGCCTTCCAAGGACGTGCGTGGAAAGCACCTGAACAAGCCGCTACTGTTTCCTAAGTAGTTAAGTATTGTGATCATTAGAAAACGACATCCTAAAAAGGTGTCGTTTTTTTTATTTAAAGTGCCGTAACTTGTAGCAGTGGCATTATTCAAAAGCAGAAGATTCAAAAAATTGAAAAAAAATATTGACAAATAACTTTTCTGATAAAAATAAAATATACATTTCTAAAATGATGTTGTTGTATACTTCCCTTTTCTTCAAACTATTTTTAAAATAAATTATCTTTTTTCTTGTGTGTTTATAATTTGTCCGTAAATTTGTCCGTAACCGTAAATTTGTCCGTAAAATGATAAGTGTTAAATTCTATCTTGATAAAGCCGATAAAAATAATCGACACCCAATTCATCTTGTTTTACACCAAAAGAAAACAAAAATTAAAGTTGCAACTGGAGAAAAGATTATGAAAAGTGATTGGGATAATGCAAATCAGCTAGTAAAGGATTCTGAATATTCACATAAGTCAATAAATAAGTTTTTAAATTTTCTCAAACACGAGGTTGAAAAATATTTTGAAACAGAATTACATTCAAATTTTACCGATAAAAAAATCAAAGAAAAAATAACTTCATTAGTTAACAGTAGAAGAGAAAACACAGATATAAATATTGTTTCTGAACCTCCAATTGAATATGAAACAAAATCTAAAATAACTTTTGTTGATTTATTCGCTGGTGCTGGTGGATTTAGTGAAGGTTTTCTTCAAGCGGAATATGGCAATAAATATTATGATTTTAGATTAGCAAGTGATATAAATGAAAATTGTGAGCTTACACATTTGGCCAGGTATAATTATCAACTTGGATTAGATGTAGAATTTCTTCGTCAAGATATTACCGAACCGGATTTCTTAGATAATTTTCTAAAAAAGATTGGGGACACAGAAATTGATATTGTTTGTGGCGGACCACCTTGCCAAAGTTTTAGTTTGGCTGGAAAAAGAAAAAAGTTTGACAAAAAAGATGATTTATTTGCTCATTATTTAAAAGTTATCAGACAATTGCGTCCCAAATATTTTGTTATGGAAAATGTCAAAGGAATTTTGACAAAAGAACAAGGCAAAATTAAAGAAATGATTTTGCAAGATATTAGATCAATGGTTGATTTAAAAGAATTTAGTCAACTACTTCACTTTATTGCCCAACTCAAAAAAGTTGAAATTGAACAATCTTTTATTTTGGAATGTTACTATTTGCGTTTGCAATTTGAAAAGGTTACTGATAAAGAGTTAGATAATTTAAAGAATAGTTATATTAATAGTTTAGAAAATAAATTTAGAATATTAACACCCAAAATTGTTGATTACAAAACAAGTAAAACAGACAAAAATATCAGCACAATTCGTCATGGTTTTAATCTTTTAAAACGCGTTAAAGAGCTTGAATATATTAGAAAAAAAGTAATTAATGAAAAAGCATTTTCAAATGTAGATAATGATTTTTTTTCAGTTGATTTTGATTCTTTTTTAACTTCAATTGAACCAGTAACAATTATTGAAAAAATCCACACCGCTTTCAATAATTTAAAACCAAATGCTGTTTTTTTGAATGAAGTGAAACAAATTATTACTGCACTTGAAATATTTGATTATTCGTTTGATGAATGTGTCAAAGGATTGAACTCTTTTGTTGTTAAAGCAAATAAAGAGAAGGAATTTGAAACAATTTTATCTAAAATTCGATTGTATAATATTGAACAACCTTTTGTAGCATTAGCCTCAAATTATGGAGTTCCTCAAAACCGAGAAAGAGTTTTGTTTATAGGTTGTAGAAAAGACCAAAAATTGATAAATGATATCCCTGCAACTGTCGAGAATTCTGAAAAAGTTAATGTTTTTGAAGCTATTTATGATTTGGATTTTGTTGGAAATGATGATGAAAGATTTGATTATGAAAAAATCGATTTAAAGACTCAATATAACGGTTCAACTCAAAAAATGAAAGCATTGATTCAGAAAAGAAATATTGATGGTAAGCCCAATAAAAATAGTGGATTAAGTTATTCAGAATGGTCAAAAAAAGGAAGATTAAACGGTCGATTTGTAAATGCAAAGAATCCTTTTTATGTTAGAAATTTTGAAGAACTCCAAAACGCATTATCACATTTGGTTGCGCCATTGCAAAATCATAAAACTAGTAAGCAAAATGAGGATGTAATTAAACGATTAAATGTGATTTTAAAATCAGGAAATTATGAATCTGCAAAGTCAAATCTTAAAGAAATTGGCTTGGAATCAGATAAAAGAAGTTATACGGTACTAAAACCTGAACGGCAAAGTTCTACAATTATGACTATTGCAGACGATTATATTCATTACTCAAATCCAAGAGCCTTGACAGTTCGTGAAATGGCAAGACTTCAGTCCTTTGATGATTCTTTTGTTTTTCAAGGGAAACGTTCAACAGGCGGAAATAAGCGTAAATTTGAAGTTCCTCAATTCACTTTAGTAGGAAATGCCGTTCCGCCATTAATGGCTAGAGCTATTGCTTTGGAAATTTTGAAGAATATTCAATAAAGACCAAAATAAGATAACGCATTATTTACAGCCAATTTTGGAATTGCGGTTCGAATATCTGTCCTTAATCCAGTTCTTGAGCCAGACTGGAAATTATTAGTAAAAA
>PHDQ01000059.1 GCA_002841025.1 Bacteroidetes bacterium HGW-Bacteroidetes-13
AACATATTAGGCCTCGTGGCGCAACTGAATAGCGCATCTGATTACGGCTCAGAAGGTTACTGGTTTGAATCCAGTCGAGGTCACGACAAGTAAAAAGTCCATTACACGCGTAATGGACTTTTTCGTTTTCTACCTTTCAAAAAACTGTTTCAAATCCGGTTTGAAGTAATTCGGACCTTTCATCACTTTGCCGTCTTCACGATAAATGGGTTCGCCGTCGGCATCCAATTTACTCATGTTGCTGCGTTGGATTTCATCAAAAACTTCTTCTATTTTGTGTTGCAAACCGTGTTCTAAAATCGTTCCGCACAAAATATAAAGCATATCGCCCAAAGCATCTGCCACTTCCAACAAATCACCTTCTTCTGCAGCCTCGAGATATTCTTCGTTTTCTTCTTTCATCAATGCATACCTCAGTTTAATTTTCTCTTTTTCGAGATGAACTGAAGGTTCGTTTAGATAGCCTAATTTGAATGCACGGTGAAATTCCGCCACCGATTCCAATTGTTTCTTCATAGTCATTTAAAAATTTTAATGAGACTTGCCGGGACGATTTTTAAAACCAGTGCAATCCACGCCCAGCGATGCGAAACATACACTTTTCTGCGTTTTTGCCGGATAGCCTTATAGATTTGTCGAACTGCTTTTGGCAGGGGTGTGAGCCAAAATATCTCGTTACCCAATGCCATTTTGGTATCGACAAAACCAGGACGAATATCGGTGATATACACTTTTCCGGTTTTGATTTCTTTGGTTTTTAGATAGAGCGATTCGAGGTAATTCACCTGAAAAGCTTTGGAGGCAAAATAGGCCGGCGCATGTCGATTCCCGCGGAGCGAAGCAATAGACGAAATCGCAGCCAAATGTCCGTATTGTTGCTCGCGAAACAGTTTAAAAGCCAATCCGTAAATATGTGCTGCAGCAATCACATTGGTTTGCAAAGTATTGTGTTCTGTTTGCCAATTGAGTGCGGGATTTTCGTCTCCTATGCCTGAACAATGCACGACGACATCAACTGTTTTAAAAGCATCAACAATCTTACTGAAAACTTGCTTGGTTTCTTCCAATTGGTTGACATCGTTCTCAAAAACAACAATTTGTTTGGGTGCTTCTTTTTGGAGTGATTCAAGCAAATCCATTCTGCGTCCGGTAGCCGCGATTCGACATCCATCTTTGGCGAAAAGCAAAGCCAATCCCCTACCGATTCCGGAAGTTGCACCAAAAATTACGACATTTTTTGTCTGATTCATCCTGTATAAATTAGCGTTTCAGTTTAGATTTTATCACTTCATCAACCGGCTTATTTTCAATCCTACTCTCGAGCCATGACAATATATCGAGGTACAAAAATGCGCGGCTTTCATACGGATGGGTTTCATATTTCTTGAGGTTTTCATACAATTTAATAAATGCGTTTTTAAGTTCGCTCGGATACATATTTCCCAAACTTCGCAAAAATTTAATCATCTCTTTCTGAACTTCGTGCAAATCATTCATCTGAATCAAAAACCGATACGTAGAACGTATTTGGGATTCAAGGTTAAAATCTAAACCGGCTTCATAATGCGCAACCAAATTGAGTACCCGCGCAAAACACATCAGGTCTTCACGCATGCTCAAGTCTTTACTTTGTATGATTTTCTGCAAATAGACGATGCAATTTTTATAGTCGCCGGCACCAAAATACAGACAGGCAATTTTATAGTAAAACAACATCACATGATGCGGATCCACTTTGCCCGAAAACTCTTTGAGCATGCGTAAAATGTCCGGAACTTCCGTCACGCCTTCTTTAAATTCACCCGACAAAAATCGCGCGTTTATTTTATTGTTATACAAATAAAGATAGGCCAATGTCGTTGTGTTTTCGTCAATAATGGTTTTTTTAATGTTGATGAAATGCTCAAATTGTTCCAAAGCTTCCTCAAACATTTTATGACGACGCAAATAAAATAAGGACTCTAATAAATAATTGTTTCCTTTGATAAAGAAAACCGGGTTTAAAGAAATCATATCTTGTCTTTCCAAAAACAAATCGACCCATTTTCTGGAATACTTAAAGCAGGACACAAAATCTTGAATCAAAAAACTATACCACAAATAGGCTTTGTACAAAAACAATTTTTCGCGAAATCCCAAATCTTTATACTCAAACTGTGGCAACCGGTCGTTGAAATATTTGGTGACACGTTGGTAATCATCATTGTTCCGGACGTAACCCGACTTGAGCAACAGGCTGTACAATTGCAAAGAAATATTTGATAATTTGCTCGCAATCACGTTTTTGACACTGAGCTCTTTCGATTCAACAGACAATTCATCTGCCCGCGTAATCAAACTCCGCGTGATGTATTGCGATTCGATGACTTTCTCCAACTCCACTATTTCATAAGCAATGTTGTTTTCATCAAACTCTTTGGCTTGTTCTTTGGCTTTATCCAGCACTTTCAAACTCTGATTATACAAACCTTTGTGATAGAGAATGGTTGCAAAATCAAGTTGTTCGCGCAGATGCGCCCGAAGATTTTGATGCTGCGGATTGAGTCGAAGACTGACCAAAACCTGCCTGTATAAATGTGCTTTTAAATTTGAAATCTGCTCTTTTTTGACAATTTTTGCTTTCAAAATGGCTGGTTCATCATATTTTGCACTTTTGTCTAAAAAATTAAACAACAACATAAATTTTGCATCCGTGTTGCCACCCAATCTTCCCACATAAAGCTTAAATTGTCTTTTTTCAGATTTTGAAAGCGATTTTATCAGCTCGAAAAGCGGTTCTTTTTTATCAGTAACCATCGTAAAAAAAATATTTCAATTTATTGATTAACAAAACTTTAGTTTTACACTGTAATATATTAACATTGTAAAACTCACTTTATATCTCATTCGATACAATATGCGAAGTTATACATTCGTATTTGAAAAATTATAAACAGGTCAAAACAAATGAGCAAAAATCAGGTCTATATTTTTGACACCACCCTTAGGGACGGCGAACAAGTACCGGGATGTAAACTCAATACCTCACAAAAACTGATTGTTGCAGAACAATTGGATTTACTGGGTGTTGACATCATTGAAGCAGGTTTTCCCATCTCCAGCCCGGGCGATTTTAAGTCGGTCGTTGAAATTTCAAAAATAGTAAAAAATGCAACCGTTTGCGGACTGACGCGAGCCAATAAAAAAGACATAGAAGCAGCTGCAGAAGCACTGAGATATGCCAAAAGACCGCGCATACATACAGGTATCGGCACCTCGGAATCTCACATAAAATTCAAGTTCAATTCGACACCCGATAAAATCATTGAACGAGCGATTGAAGCAGTCAAATATGCCAAATCATTTGTTGAAGACGTGGAGTTTTATGCCGAAGATGCTGGACGAACCGACAACAAATTTTTGGCGCGTGTATGCGAAGCCGTCATCAAAGCCGGCGCAACCGTGTTGAATATTCCGGACACCACCGGTTACTGCTTGCCTTCCGAATACGGCGCAAAAATGAAATATCTGACAGAAAATGTAAAAGGAATTGAAAAGGCCATTCTTTCCTGTCATTGCCACAACGATTTGGGACTTGCTACTGCAAATTCCATCGAAGGTGTTATCAATGGAGCGCGCCAAATCGAATGTACCATCAACGGGATAGGCGAACGAGCCGGAAATACTGCCTTGGAAGAAGTGGTCATGATTCTCAAACAACATCCTTATTTGAATTTGCAGACCCATATCAATTCAAAAATGATTAATTCGGTCAGCCGATTGGTCTCTGAAAGCATGGGAATGCCTGTGCAACCCAACAAGGCCATCGTGGGAGCCAACGCTTTTGCGCACAGCTCGGGTATTCACCAAGACGGGATGATAAAAAACAGGGAAACGTATGAAATCATCGATCCAAAAGAAGTGGGTGTCAACGAATCAACCATCGTTTTGACTGCGAGAAGCGGTCGTGCAGCTTTGGCCTATCGCGCCAAAAACATCGGGTATGAACTCACAAAATTGGAACTTGATGATGCCTACGATGCATTTGTGAATTGTGCCGATTGCAAAAAAGAAGTTACCGACGAAGATATCCACGAAATCATGGAATCTGTCCATATCGAACGAAAAACAAGTGTTGCTTAATTTATGGGAAAATCACTTTTTGAAAAAGTTTGGGATGCACACGTGGTGCATACCATCGAAAACGGACCACAGATCTTATACATAGACAAACACCTCATCCACGAAGTTACCAGTCCGCAAGCATTCTCTGAAATTGAAAAAAGAAATCTACCGCTTTTCAGAGCCAATCAGATAGTCGCTACTGCCGACCACAACGTTCCCACAGAAAATCAGCATTTGCCCATCAAGGAGGCTTTGTCTCGAAAACAAGTAGAAACGCTGACCGAAAACTGCGATAAATTTGGAGTTACTTTATATGGTTTAGGACATCCCTACCAAGGAATCGTTCATGTGATTGGTCCGGAATTGGGTATCACGCAACCGGGGATGACCATTGTTTGTGGTGACAGCCACACCTCCACACATGGTGCTTTTGGCACCATTGCATTCGGGATTGGAACCAGTCAAGTAGCACAAGTATTTGCCAGTCAATGTTTATTGCTTGACAAACCAAAGAAAATGCGCATCACGGTTTCCGGAAAACTAAAAAACGGTGTGCAACCCAAAGACGTGATTCTATATATCATCGCCAAACTTGGCACTAACTCGGGAACGGGATATTTTGTCGAATTTGCCGGTGAAGTATTTGAAAACATGAGTATGGAAGGTCGGATGACCGTTTGCAACATGAGCATTGAAATGGGTGCCAGAGGCGGTATGATTGCCCCGGACGAAACCACTTTCGAATATGTAAAAGGAAGAGAATTTGCGCCAAAAGGCGAAGAATTGGCGGCTAAAATTGCTTATTGGAAAACATTAAAAACAGATACCGACACGATATTTGACAAAGAATACCAATTTGACGGAGCCGATATTGCACCCATGATTACCTACGGAACCAATCCGGGTATGGGCATCAAAATCACGGAAAAAATCCCCAATTTACAAGACGAATCTTTTGATAAGGCATTGGCTTATATGGGATTAAAAAAAGACACTTCGCTGTTGGGTTTACTGGTCAATTATGTATTTATCGGAAGTTGTACCAACTCGCGGATTGAAGATTTTCGGGTGGCAGCCGCTTTCATAAAAGGTCGAAAAAAGGCAGACAACGTAAACGCTTTGATTGTTCCGGGTTCACAACAAATCGCTAAACGCATCAAAGAAGAAGGCATACAAGATATTTTTGAAGCCGCCGGTTTTGAAATCAGGCAAGCCGGATGTTCTGCTTGTTTAGGGATGAATGAAGACAAAATCCCAGCCGGCGAATACTGCGTTTCCACTTCCAACCGGAATTTCGAAGGCAGACAAGGTCCCGGGGCGAGAACATTCTTGGCCAGCCCATTGGTAGCAGCCATCACCGCCATAGAAGGAAAAATAGTAGATGTTCAGCAATACATGAATTAAAATGGATAAATTTATAACACTTTCGTCCAAGGCCGTTCCGTTACCCAATCAAAACGTGGACACGGATCAAATCATACCGGCTCGATTCTTAAAAGCGACCGATCGATTGGGTTTTGGCGATAATCTTTTCAGAGATTGGCGATACAACAGCGACCAATCGCCCAACAAATCATTTGTCCTGAACAACCCAAATTATACCGGTAAAATCCTCGTGGCCGGTGAAAATTTCGGTTGCGGATCAAGTCGCGAGCACGCAGCTTGGGCATTGTTTGATTACGGTTTTCGCGTGGTTGTTTCAAGCTTTTTCGCTGATATATTTAAAGGCAACGCGCTCAACAATGGTCTGTTGCCCATCACGGTTCCGGAAGTTTTCCTAAAAAAACTTTTGCAAACCGTCACCTCCTATCCGGATACTTTGGTAACCGTCAACCTCCTCGAACAAACCTTGTCTTACGGAAATGATTCAATTACTTTCGACATCAATCCGTACAACAAAACTTGTTTGATCAACGGTTATGATGATATTGATTTTTTAGTGAGCAAGAAAAACGAAATTATCGCTTTTGAAAAAAACCGACCCGCAGTAGAAAAATAATTAGATACAATTCCGTTATTTTATACTTTTGACAAAAACACCCAACCTATTGATTAGGTAAAAACAGCAACCATGAAACTGAATATCGCACTACTTGCAGGAGACGGAATCGGTCCGGAAGTAACCAAACAAGCTGTCAATGTGCTCAACGCCATTGCCAAAGAATACAATCATCAATTTATTTACACAAATGCCTTGGTTGGCGCGGTCGCGATTGATGCCACCGGAAATCCGTTGCCGGATGAAACCATTCAAATTGTTAAAAATTCGGATGCCGTGCTGTTTGGTGCCATCGGCGACCCAAAATACGACAACGACCCAACCGCAAAAGTTCGTCCCGAACAAGGACTTTTAAAATTGCGCAAAGAACTCGGTTTGTTTGCCAACATTCGTCCCGTATCTTCCTTTAAAACCCTGCTCAAATACTCAAACTTAAAAGAAGAAGTTATCGATGGTGCCGATTTTGTCATTTATCGCGAGCTCACAGGAGGCATTTATTTCGGTGAAAAGAAATTGAGCGAAGACAAACAATTCGCTTCTGATTTATGCGCCTATTCATCCGAAGAAATCGAACGTGTTTTGCATTTGGCTTTTAAAGCTGCTCAGCATCGAAACAAAAAACTCACTTTGGTGGACAAAGCCAATGTGTTAGAGACTTCCAGGTTGTGGCGACGTGTTGCACAAGACATTGCCAAGCAATATGCCGATGTACAATTGGATTTTCTGTTTGTGGACAATGCCGCCATGCAAATCATCCTCAATCCCAAACAATTTGATGTGATGGTGACCGAAAACATGTTTGGAGACATTCTTTCGGATGAAGCCAGTGTCATTTCGGGATCGATTGGTTTGCTCGCTTCGGCATCCATTGGTATAAAATCTGCGCTTTTTGAACCCATTCACGGTTCGTATCCGCAGGCTAAAGGAAAAAACATTGCCAATCCTTTGGCGGCAATCTTGTCGGCAGCCATGTTGCTCGAACATTTCAACTTGCACGAGGAAGCAGACACCATCCGAAAAGCAGTCGATAAATCCTTGGAAGACGAAATTTCCACCCCTGACATCAACAAAGAAAACCCAAAAACAACCCTTGAAGTAGGAGAATACATCGTCAACTACATCCGCGGAAACATCATCTGCAAAAAATCAAGCGAAAACATCAACCTGGGACAATCGACTATTATTTGATAATGGGGATTAGGCAATGGGCAAATTAGAAAAAAACTTGAAACTTGAAACTTCCTGCCAATCGGCAGGCAGGGAAACTTGAAACCTCTTGCTTGTCGGCAGGCAGGGAAACTTGAAACATTCTGGCAATCATCCGATTATTTTTACAAATTTTCTGGTTTGATTTTGGAAATACATTTTTAAAAAATGTATATTTGCAGCCATTTTGAACCAACCTCTGGCGAAAGGCGTGTATGTTGCTTCGATTCAAACCATTAAACCCATAATTGTCATGGAAGCGTTACTCAAATACGTACAAGACGAATTTATCGAAAAGAAAGATTTCCCTGTTTTTTATGCAGGAGACACCATTACTGTTTATTACGAAATCAAAGAGGGAGAAAAAACCCGTACACAGTTTTTCAAAGGTGTTGTGATTCAAGTAAACGGAGCCGGTGCTACCAAAACATTTACGATTCGTAAAATGTCCGGTACTGTAGGTGTGGAAAGAATTTTCCCAATCAACATGCCGGCCTTGCAAAAAATCGAACTCAACAAACGCGGTAAAGTAAGACGTTCAAGAATTTACTACTTTAGAGGTCTTACCGGCAAAAAAGCCCGTATCAAAGAAAAAAGATAATTTCTTTTTCCTACTGAAAAATCAAAGCCTCACTTTCATCAGCGAGGCTTTTTTTTATTAACAATTGTTCATTTCTTCGGTTTATAATCTGTTGGAAAGTAACTTTTTACATTCTTCAAAAACAGCCATTTTCTGATTTATCTTTGAAATATCAAAATGAAAGAACGAAAGGCGAAAGCCGGAAACAAAAAACATTTTGATTTTTGAACGTTCATCAAAAGGTTTTGTTACTTACAGAAAAACTCTCAAGGGGGGCTTCTAAAAAAGAGCAAAACCAAAAGCCGGAAAGTTTTGGGTCGAAAGATTTAAAAACAACCGGATCAAACTGTCCGAAGTGCAGAAAAAGAAACGGCAGCAATGACCGAATCTGAGAAATGTCAGCAATGACAAATCAACAATTCAGTACACGTAGGATACGTTTGGAAGCCATATCAGATACACGAAAGTGTTTTGATGTGGCTTTTTTTATGTTAAAACATCACTTATTGTGTCAACTGTTGTGCCGTCGTTCGTCTATTTGCTATATTTGCTTTTCATAAACCAAGCATTCACAAAATCATGAGTAAAATTAAAGTAGCCAATCCTGTCGTAGAATTGGACGGGGATGAAATGACCCGTATTATTTGGAAATTCATTAAAGAACAACTTATCCTTCCTTACCTCGATGTTGACATTAAGTATTATGATTTGGGCATTGAGCACCGAGATGCCACCAACGACCAAGTAACCATCGATTCAGCAGAAGCCATCAAAAAATACCACGTAGGCATCAAGTGCGCGACCATCACACCGGATGAAGCCCGTGTTGAAGAGTTTAAACTCAAAAAAATGTGGAAATCGCCAAATGGTACCATTCGAAACATCATCGGCGGAACCGTTTTTAGAGAACCCATCATCATGAAAAACGTACCCCGTTATGTGCAAGGTTGGACAAAACCGATTGTCATTGGTCGTCATGCGTTTGGCGATCAGTACAAAGCCACCGATGCAGTCATCAAAGGAAAAGGTTCGCTTACCATGACTTTCACACCCGAAGGCGGCGGCGAGCCGATTGTTTGGAATGTGTATGACTACAAAGGAGACGGTGTTGCCATGAGTATGTACAATACCGACGAATCTATTTACGGATTTGCGCGCTCGTCGTTTAACATGGCATTGACCAAAAAATGGCCACTCTATCTTTCCACTAAAAACACCATCTTGAAAGCCTATGACGGCCGATTCAAAGATATTTTTGAAGAAGTTTATCAGGCTGAATTCAAAACCGATTTTGACAAAGCCGGCATCACTTACGAACACCGTTTGATTGACGACATGGTTGCTTCGGCGATGAAATGGGAAGGCGGATTCGTATGGGCTTGTAAAAACTATGACGGCGATGTCCAATCAGACACCGTTGCACAGGGATTTGGTTCTTTGGGATTGATGACTTCCGTATTGGTAACTCCGGACGGAAAAACCGTGGAGGCAGAAGCTGCACACGGAACGGTCACACGCCATTACAGAATGCACCAACAAGGCAAACAAACCTCTACCAACCCGATTGCCTCCATTTTTGCATGGACACGCGGTTTGGAACACCGGGGAAAGTTGGATAACAATGTCGCCTTGATTAATTTCTGTCACAAATTGGAAGAGGTTTGTATCGAAACCGTTGAAAGCGGAAAAATGACCAAGGATTTGGCTGTTTTAATTCACAAAGACAAACTCACTTCAAGTGATTATCTAAACACTGAAGATTTCTTGGCAGCTTTAAAAGCCAATTTGGATAAAAAATTAGCATAAGCCAATTTATATTTCAAATGAAAGCCTCCTTTTTGGGAGGCTTTTTTTATTTTAGCGGAATGGAACAACACACCGACAAAAAGAAACTTTACAAAGGAATGCAAATTTTAGCCTTTGCGTTGCCACTGATGGTGCTCGGTCCGGTCGGCATAACCTTGGGCTTTAAAACCGAAAGCAAGCTGATTTTGGCAATCGGGATTATACTCGGAATTTTCGCAATCTATCTGGCTTTCCGAGGGATTTTACGAATGATGGATGCTGTGTTTTCGAAGAAGCGTTAAATTTGGTCTATTGTCTCAGAAACTATTGATATTTCCAGATTTACTTTAATAATTTTAACTATTCAATCTTATGAAAATTTGAACAAATTTTGTCTGTTCGCGTGTTTTATTGAAAAATGCGACCGCTTTTTTTAATAAAACGTATCGAGAACTATACAATTTCGAACTTCTCGATACCTGCCTGTAGCAGACAGGCAATTTTTAATAGTAAAGCTGCCGCATTACTATTAAAAACCACGCGAATTGACGGTTAAATCGAAATTCATTTGAATAGCTGAATAGCTACAATAATTTTAACTTTAAAATGATTGGAAATCATTGGTTTTTAATTTTTTTTACTGAAAAACAGTTCAATAACTGAATTGCATTGTTCATTTTATTAATTTGCAGGAAATAAAAAAGCCTCCTGATTATGGACAAGAGGCAATCCAAATGTTTTCACAACGGAATAATCCTTATTGTGATTTGCTTCAAAATGTAATTCAAAGATATAAAATTTTATTTATGAAAAAAATTCTTGGACTCGATTTAGGTAGTACATCTATCGGATGGGCAATCGTTAATGAAACAGAAGATAGAATTGAAAAATCTTCAATTGTAAAAACTGGAGTCAGAGTTATTCCGTTAACCACTGATGAACAGGGAAATTTTGAAAAGGGTAAAGCAATTACCACCAACCAAGATAGAACCTCAAAACGAAGTGCTAGAAGAAATCTTCAACGATATAAACTTAGAAGACAAGCCCTTTTAAAAGTTCTTACCGAAAAAGGATTTATAAACAAAGATTCTATATTAACTGAGGATGGAAAAGAATCAACCTATCAAACTTTAGCGTTAAGAGCTAAGGCCGCAACAAATCGATTAGAGAAAGAAGAGTTGGCAAGGGTGTTTGTGGTCATCAATAAAAAAAGAGGTTATAAAAGCAGCCGTAAAGCTAAGAACGAAGACGAAGGTCAACTAATTGATGGAATGGGTGTAGCGTTAGAATTAAACAAAAGAAAAATAACGCCGGGACAATTTTCATTAGAGCTTCTTAAAAATGGGAAAAAGCTTTTACCTGATTTTTATCGTTCGGATTTACAAGCAGAATTTGATACCATTTGGAATAAACAAAAACAATTTTATCCTGAAATTTTTACAGATTCTTTTTATGATGAATTAAAAGGTAAAGGGCAACGAGCTACCTCAGCAATTTTCTGGAAAAAACACAACTTCAATACTGCTGAAAACAAAGGCAATAGAGATGAAAAAAAATTACAGGCTTACCAATGGAGAACTGATGCTTTAATCAAACAACTTGAAAAAGAAGAAGTAGCTTATGTAATTACAGATATAAACAATGATTTAAACAAATCAAGTGGTTATTTAGGTGCAATAAGCGACCGAAGTAAAGAACTTTATTTTAACAAACAAACAGTTGGGCAATATTTGTATGA
>PHDQ01000060.1 GCA_002841025.1 Bacteroidetes bacterium HGW-Bacteroidetes-13
AGTTCTCGATACGTTTTATTAAAAAAAGCGGTCGCATTTTTCAATAAAACACTCGAACAGACGAAATTTGTATCGATTTTTCATTAGACTGAATAGTTACAAAACAATTAATATTTTCAATTCCATGAAAAACTTTCTCTTAATTTTTGTTGGTGGCGGTATGGGCAGTGTATTTCGCTATGCGCTTGGTCGTTGGCTCAACACCGGCGCAATACTACCCTGGGGAACTTTTTTAGCCAATATTTTGGGAAGTTTTCTCATCGGTGTAGTCATCGGATATGCCTCACGAACCGAAAATCAGTTGTTGACATTCCTATTGGCTGTGGGTTTCTGTGGTGGATTCACTACTTTCTCGGGTTTTGCTTTCGAAAACATGCAGTTTCTTATCTCAAAAAATCTCTTTTCTTTCTTTTTATACACTTTTTTAACCGTCTTATTCTGTATTTTGAGTGTGTATGGTGGTATTTTAACTTCAAAGCTATTTTAACTTATCTTCAAAGTTATTAAAATCTTAAATATTTATACATTTTAGAATATACCTATGTTTTTAATATGGTGTAAATTATTATTTTAATAAAAATATAGACTATACCCCCAAAAAATTTGGGGGTATTATTTTTTAAAATACTTTTGGGGTAAATATTTAACCATTGGTATTATGAAAAAAATCGAAGCCATCATCAGAAAGTCAAAATTTGGTGAAGTAAAAAATGCACTGCATCAAATTGAAGTGAATTTTTTTAGTTATTGGGATGTTACCGGCGTGGGAAACGAAAAGGAAGGCCACGTTTACCGGGGTATCAGTTACAGCACATCCGACATTCAACGCAGATTTTTATCCATTGTCGTTTCCGATGCTTTTTTGGATAGAACTGTTCAAGTCATCTTGAAATCAGCTTATACCGGGGAAGTCGGAGATGGGAAAATCTTTGTGTCTGATGTGTCCGAAGCCTATCGGATAAGAACCGGAGAAAGGGACGAAATTTCACTCAAATAACTGAATAAAAAACGCTTTTAAAAAAGAATATTATGGATACAAATACAGCATTAGATATATTGTGGATATTGATAGCAGGCATATTGGTTTTCTTTATGCAAGCTGGTTTTACCTTGGTGGAAACAGGTTTTACCCGCTCTAAAAACACGGTCAACATCATCATGAAGAACATCATGGATTTTGTCATCGGAACATTGGGATTTTGGTTGATTGGTTATACCATTATGTATGGAGATGACATTTCAAACATCATCGGAAACCCCAGTTTGTTTTTTGACAAAGCAGATGAAATGCACAGTTTGTTTTTTCAAACGGTATTTTGTGCCACCTCTGCTACCATTGTTTCGGGAGCAATTGCCGAAAGAACAAAATTTTCCACCTACTTAATTTTCTCCTTAATGATGACCGTTCTAATCTACCCGATTTCCGGTCATTGGGTATGGCAGGGTGATGGATGGTTGACCGATCTTGGTTTTATTGATTTTGCAGGTTCGTCTGTTGTGCACATGGTCGGTGGATGTGCAGCAATTATTGCCGCCAAATTGGTTGGCCCCAGAATTGGAAAATACATCAATGGTAAATCAGCAGCAATACCCGGTCACAACTTGCTTTACGGTGCATTGGGTGTGTTTATACTCTGGCTGGGTTGGTTTGGTTTCAACGGAGGTTCGCAATTGGCTTTCTCCGGTGACAGTGCCAACGCAGTAGCAGGGATTATCATCACCACCAATATAGCTGCTGCCGCCGGTGGATTGGCCGCTTTAGTTGTGACTTGGTTGCAATTTGGCAAACCGGATATCTCCATGACACTCAATGGAATTTTGGGCGGATTGGTCGGAATTACAGCCGGTACAGCTGCGGTAAGTCCGGAAGGTGCTTTAGCGATTGGACTCATTTGCGGAGTAGTCGTTGTGTATGCCATCGAATTTATCGACAAAAAACTCAAAATTGACGATCCGGTTGGTGCTATATCCGTTCACGGTGTTTGTGGCGGACTTGGAACAATTCTCGTAGGTGTTTTTGCAAAAGAGGGTGGTCTCATCTATGGAGGCGGATTCCATTTGCTTGGTGTACAGACCATCGGTGTCGCCGCAATTGCTGCATGGGCATTATCAATTTCTTTCGTTGTACTTTATATTCTTAAGAAAACCATCGGACTGCGGGTTTCTGCCAAAGAAGAAATTGACGGCTTGGACGAACACGAACACGGCATAAGTGCCTATAATCAATAAATATTTTATAAGCAAAAAAGGAGCATGCGGGAACATGCTCCTCAAAGCTTTCATTTTTAAGACTACACATTTAAAAACTCGAATTCTGAAAAAAAACCAGTAATTGTTTAACGCAATCTTTTTATTATGAAAAACGCTTTGATTACAAATTTCGTAAAAAAAATCATATTTAACCTTATGATTTTTTCATCGGCAACCTTGTTTGCCCAAGAAACAACAGTAACATTACCTTTTACTTTTTCTGGCTCGGTGGACACCTACTTCCGACAAAATATAGGAAGTTCCAACAGAGCATCCGACCCAAGTGCGCCCAACACCTCTTTTGCCAACGATCCGGGCTTTGCGCTCGGTATGGTCAACCTAATAGCAGGTTATGAAGGTGAAAAGGTGGGTTTTGTGGCTGATTTAGTGTTTGGCCCACGTGGAGAAGACGCCGTTTTCTTATCTGATGGCAACAGCAGTATTGTCAATCAGTTGTATGTGTATTACAAAGCAACCGATAAATTGAAATTCACCTTCGGTAATTTTAACACCTTTCTTGGCTATGAAGTGATTTCCCCAACGGGAAATTTTAACTACTCTACTTCTTATATGTTTTCTTACGGACCTTTTTCACACACCGGACTGAAAGCGGATTATGCAGTTACCGATGCGTTTTCTGTGATGCTTGCCGTAATGAATCCTACTGATTATACGGAGTTTAATCCCAACGCAAGTTATACGTACGGTGCGCAATTGGGTTATACCAAAGACTCTTGGAAAGCTTATTTGAATTTTCTGATTGGCGACCAAGACGGCTTGCTCGACCCGGATGCAGATGCTATCGGTGATACTTCTGCTGGTGAAACTTTTCAAGTTGATTTGACAGCAGGTTGGGACGTGACTGCCAATTGGTATTTGGGACTTAACGCAACTTATAACACCACCGATTCGGGACAAATATTTTCTCCAACAGGAATTACGGAGTTAGCTGATCCAAGTACCGATTTTTACGGCACGGCGCTTTATGCGCAATACAAATTCTCAGATTCATTTAAATTGGGAGTACGTGGAGAATATTTCAAGGAATTCAACGGAGGTGTCGGTGCAATTGGTGCCTATGATGCCGGCGGAGAAGCCGACGTTTATGAAGTTACCTTATCCGGAAATTATACCATTGGCGGGCTGACCATCATTCCCGAATTTAGAATTGATACGGCATCAGAAGATGTTTTTATCAATGCAGATAGAAGCGGACTTAAACCCAATTTAGGCTCGTTCGTTTTAGCGGCTGTTTACAAATTTTAATATCCTGAGAACACGATGGGATAATTTTGCTTTGAGAAAGAAGGGAAAAGCTACTGTAAAAGGTAGCTTTTTTTATTTCTTTTTTTCCGGAACTGGATCATAACCCGAACCTCCGAACGGATGACAACTGAAGATTCGTTTGACAGCTAAATAACTTCCGCGAATCAAACCGTGTTTTTGAAGTGCTTCGACGGTGTAATGTGAGCAAGTCGGCGCGTATCGACAGGTTGCGGGCGTATATGGCGAGATTGCTACTTGATAAAATCTTATCAGCAGTATAAAAGGTGCTATCAGTATTTTTTTGAGAGTCAATTCTTTGGTTTTTCCTTATTCAATTGAAAAAGTAGTTCCGTCTTTTCCATCTTTCAGTTGAATTCCGATTTCTGATAATTGATTTCTGATTTTATCGGAAGTTTGGAAATCTTTGTTTAAACGTGCATCCGAACGAAGTCCGATAAGCAGTTCAATCGTTTTGCCGAGTTTTTCACCCTGATCACTGGATGCAATATCTTCCAATCCAAGGACATCAAAGAGAAAAGCGTGCATCGTACATTTAAAATCTTCCAAATCTGCTGAAGTCAATCGGGCAGTTCCTTCGTTGAGTTGATGAATGAATTTGACGGCTTCAAACAGTTGTGCAATTAGAATTGGGCTGTTAAAATCATCATTCATCGCGTCGTAGCAACTTTGTTTCCAAGCCGAAACATTAAATGTTGATTCTTTGGAGGAGTCGATTTTTTTCAGGAGATGATAAGCAGTCAAGAGTCTGATAAATCCTTTTTCAGCTGCCACCAAAGCGTCATTAGAAAAATCGAGGATGCTTCTGTAGTGTGCCATCAACATAAAAAACCGGACGACAGAAGGTTGAAAAGACTTGCTGAGCACTTCGTTGCTTCCTGTGAATATTTCATTGGGCAGGATGTTGTTCCCGGTCGATTTGGCCATTTTTTTGCCATTGAGCGTCAGCATATTGGCATGCATCCAATAGTTAACAGGTTCTTTTCCTGTACAGGCTTCAGATTGTGCAATCTCACATTCGTGGTGCGGAAATTTCAAATCCATACCGCCACCGTGAATATCAAATTTTTCTCCCAAGTACTTTGTGCTCATTGCCGTACACTCTAAATGCCATCCGGGGAAACCAACACTCCAGGGTGAGGGCCACCGCATGATGTGTTTGGGTTCCGCTTTTTTCCAAAGGGCAAAATCTTGTGGGTTTTTCTTTTCAGATTGACCGGCAAGTTCACGGGTATTGGCAATCATCTCATCAATTTGCCGTCCACTCAGTTTACCGTAATGATGATGTTCGTTAAACTTCAATACATCAAAATAAACGGAGCCATTTACCTCATAGGCACAACCGTTTTCAATGATTTTTTTGATGATTTCAATCTGTTCAATGATATGACCGGTTGCTGTGGGTTCAATATTGGGCGGAAGATTGTTGAACTTGGCCAAAGTTTCATGAAAATCAATGGTATAGCGTTGCACAATTTCCATGGGTTCGAGTGATTCGAGCCGTGCTTTTTTTGCAATACGGTCTTCTCCTTCATCCGCATCATTTTCTAAGTGCCCGGCATCGGTGATGTTTCGGACATAGCGAACTTTGTAGCCTAAATGTCTTAAATATCTGTAAATCAAATCGAAAGAGACGAAAGTTCGGCAATTACCCAAATGTACATTGTTGTAAACCGTTGGTCCGCAAACATACATGCCCACGTGACCTTCCAATACAGGTTTAAAAATTTCTTTTGAACCGGAAAGCGAATTGTATATCTTGAGTGATTGGTTTATTTTCTCCGTCATTTCATTAAAAAAATCAATTATTCACTAAAATTTTGTTTCTAACGAAATGTAATTTAGAAATTCTTTTCTCGTTTGTTCTTCTTTGAACTTACCGCCAAATTCGGCTGTAACTGTGCTGCTTTCGATGTCTCTAATTCCTCTAGAATTCACACAAAGATGTTTGGCATCGATGACGCAAGCAACATCTTGCGTATGCAGTGCTTTTTGAAGAGCTTGGACAACTTGCATGGTCAGGCGTTCTTGTACTTGTGGTCGTTTTGCAAAATAATCAACGATGCGGTTCATTTTTGAAAGCCCGATTACACTTCCGTTCGAGATATAAGCCACGTGCGCTCTCCCGATGATTGGCAACAAATGGTGCTCGCAGGTTGAATAAACCGTGATGTTTTTTTCCACGAGCATCTCACCATACTTATATGGGTTTTTGAAAGTAGAAAGACTTGGGTTTCGCTTGGGATCTAATCCGCTAAAAAGTTCATTGACAAACATTTTGGCAACCCGGTTAGGCGTGCCTTTCAGGCTGTCATCATTGAGATCCATCCCCAAAGTTTCTAAAATGTGGACAACATCTTCACGGATTAATTCTATTTTTTGTTTATCGGTTAGCAGAAATGCATCATTTCTAAGGGGATTTTCGGCTGAAGTGGCCACGTGGTTTTCCCCAATCTCATCTATGGGTTCAATTTTCATATTTTTTTGTTATAAAAATAAAGGCAATTTTCTTGCAAAGATATGCAATTAACAATAATTAATGCTTGAAAAAACGATTAGACGAGAGAATGAAACATAATTATATAAGAAGAGATATATCTTTAAAATTGACGATTAATTAATTTTAAATGCCAAGATTTGATTTATCCAATCAATGGTTATATTTTCATAATTTCCTCAGAAATTCATTCCCAAAGATAGGATTACATTGGTGTTGGTTATGTCCATATTGGCAGCGTCTGTCAGTCCGGTACTGAAAAGTTGACGCTTAGCATCACGACTCGATTGGTCAAAAGCCAAATCAATGCGAAACAATCCGAAATTATAACCGGCTCCCAATGAATACGCATTCAGTTCGCCCAAGGTTTTGCCGTCTTTGTAAGGGCTGTCTTCATATCGATATCCGGCTCTTAGACTCAAATTTTCGATGCGATATTCTCCGCCTAATCTAAATTCTGATGTATCGGTTAGCAAATCATCGATGGCACGGTTTTGAGCGGAAAAAAACGCATCGTTTTTGGGTCTGAATTCAGTTTCTGAATAGTCTTTGTAACTGTAATCAAAACTGATAAGTCCTTGGTTTCCAAAAATTAAAGCTAAACTTCCGGTGAGTTTTCCGGGGGTTTTCAATCGGTAGTCGGGAAAAAAGTTAACAACATTCGGACTTACATTCTCGGTGATTTGCACATCATTTTCCGTCCGCAAAGTTCGGACAGATTGTACCAATCGGTCTCTGAGATCATACCAGGTTGGAGATTCGTAGGAGACACCGAGTCTGACAAAGTCGTTTGCTTTATAAATCGTTCCCAAATTGAAAGAAAAACCTTCCCCGTCGGTTCGCAAAGTGTTTTGAAAGGCAATTGCATTGATGAAAGAATCAGGATTTTGGGCCGTTTCAAACAAGAAAGATGATTGGGTGTAGTCAATGGAATGGACATTGAGATTTACACCAAAGTAAAGTTTCTTTTGATATTCAGCGGCAAAATTGAGTGTGAATTTCCCATTGTAACCATTTGAAACAAACGAATATTCTTGATCTACGGGGCCATTCCCAACATTGCTAAAATAGGAAGTGTTGTTTGGGTCATCGGGATTTAAAGGATCTATCACAAAAGATTGAAATCCCAAAAGTGCTTGTTGCGCGCCAAAGCCTTCATTTTCACCCAAAAAGCGATACAAATCGTTGATGCTCTCTCCATCACGAAGGGTCAGTAGATCGAGCGGTACGCCCTCGGCGAAGTTCAAAAAATAGTTATCAATCGAGTTGTTCGTATTGGTTCCGGCAATAAAAATGTTGTCATCAAAATTGGATGCGTTCTCATAATTTATGGCAAAGGCAAGTCGAGTCCAATCGCTTCTTCCACTGTTTTCATTGAAAACAAAGACGGTTCCGAGTTGATTCAAATCGAACGTATTTTCGGATTCATTGGTAGATGTTCCAAAGAAATTGGCATCGTTGTCCACATTGTAATTGGCTAGTGAAACAGTACCCTGACTGGCACTAAAAATAGCCGAACCAGCTGGGTTTACATTGATGGCAGACAAATCACCTCCGACTGCACCAAAGGCACCACTCATGGCTCTGAATCGGGCAGTTCCGGTGAGTTTATCCATCGAAAAACGCAGTGCATCGGTGATTTCTTGCGCGTTCATTGCAGACAAAGAAAAGACTGCGAAAATTATGGTAATTATTCGTTTCATGTCATTATGATTTGATTAATAAATGTAAATAATCTAAGGGATACTACTAATTATTCCCCCTGCCTCCACTGGACCGGACGGCTCCGCCACTGCTTCGGCTTCCACCTGATGAAGATCCACTGCTTCGGACACTTCCGCCGGATGAGCGGTAAGAAGAGTTATTACCGGAGGAAGATCGACTTGAGTTATAGGAACGATTGTTACTTCCCGAATTTGAACTTCTGTAGTTGGCGTTAGATTGCGAATTTCCATTGTTTTGACGAACTGACGAACCGCTTCTATAATTGTTTCGGTTTACATTTCCGGAAACATCGCTTCTCGTGTTGCTGTTTACTCGACTTGAATAATATGCCGTATTTCTAAAATTGCTTGTGGTTCCTGAAGTTGTTCTGGATGCGGTCGTAGAATTTCTCGAACGAATATTAGAGCCATTTCTATCCGCTGAAACTCTATTTCTATAGTAGTCTGTATTTCTGAAATCTCTCGTGCCTGAATTGGTACGCCCCGTTGTTGTAGCTACCGAACCTCTTCTGTTGGATGAAGAATTGTTGAATTCAGATGAAGATCGATTGCTTGAATTGTTTGCAACACTTCCTCTGTGACTTGTATTTCTGGAAATTCCTGAATGATGTCCATATCCGTAACCTCCGTAGTAATAAGGTGAATTATAATGGCTGTATCCAAAACCAAATCCGCCATAACCAAATCCTAAGCCAAAACCGGAGCCATAGTATCCGCCAAAGCCCCCATAATACGGGTAACCGTAACCACCGTAACCGTAGCCTCCATAACCATAACCGCCATAACCATAGCCATAATATGGATAACCATAACCAAAACCATAAGGTCT
Organism: Bacteroidetes bacterium HGW-Bacteroidetes-13; assembly: GCA_002841025.1. Taxonomy (GTDB): domain Bacteria; phylum Bacteroidota; class Bacteroidia; order Flavobacteriales; family Flavobacteriaceae; genus UM-FILTER-40-17. The sequence goes on from PHDQ01000060.1 coordinate 8,585, forward strand.
GTATCCGTATCCATAGCCGTAATAAGGATAACCGTATCCCCAATAGGAAGCTCCATATCCATAGAATGGATAATTATTGTTGTAGTAATTGATGGTAACATCTCGAGTTTCATCACCCCAACCTGCAAATCCTTGGTTGTAATTGCCTTCTTCAGCAAAAAGCAAAGAATTATTGTCGCCGATGTAAGTACTTGAATACCCTTCTATATCTGTGAAAACCTCAGGAAGTGTATCATTGATGATTGATTTGTATTGTTGATTTTTTTCGCCAAAATAGTTTTTATAAAAAGTCCCTTGACCGGAACCGTCTTCTTCTTGTCTAATTTCACGACCATTTTGAGATGGATAGGTGTTTTCCGAGCCTCTGTAAGTTACTTGTTCACCATAAACACCGTCCGAAATGCCAGCGTATTCATACGTGCCACAAGATGCCAAACTTAGCACCGCTAAAATGGATAACCAAAAATTGGATTTAAGTGACGAAGTGTTTAAATAAGTTTTCATGACTACGTATTTTAATTGTTGCACAATACAAAAATAGCTAATTTTGGCGAACTATTTTTTAATAATCATTTACACAACATTTGTGCCAAAACAATAATTATGGGAAAAAACTTGACGTCTCGTGAAGAAGACTATTCGAAGTGGTATAATGAATTGGTAACAAAAGCTGATTTGGCTGAGAATTCCGGTGTACGGGGATGCATGGTTATCAAGCCCTATGGGTATGCTATCTGGGAAAAGATGCAAGCCCAATTGGATAAAATGTTTAAAGAGACCGGGCACAAAAATGCCTATTTCCCGTTATTTATTCCAAAATCTTATTTTTCAAAAGAAGCCAGTCATGTGGACGGATTTGCAAAAGAATGTGCAGTCGTGACACATTATAGATTGAAAAACGCAGAAGACGGCAGCGGAATCGTGGTAGATGAAACCGCCAAGCTCGAAGAAGAGCTCATCGTCAGGCCCACTTCCGAAACCATTATTTGGGACACCTACAGAAGGTGGATTCAATCCTATCGAGATTTGCCATTGTTGATCAATCAATGGGCCAATGTTGTCCGTTGGGAAATGCGTACCCGACTGTTTTTGCGCACTTCAGAATTTCTTTGGCAAGAAGGTCACACGGCCCATGAAACCAAAACAGAAGCCATCGAAGAAGCAGAGAAAATGATGAATGTGTATGCGGAATTTGCCGAGACCTTCATGGCTATACCGGTCATCAAAGGAACCAAAACAGCATCTGAACGCTTTGCAGGAGCTCTGGAAACTTATTGTATTGAGGCATTGATGCAAGACGGCAAAGCCTTGCAAGCCGGAACTTCCCATTTTCTGGGTCAAAATTTCGCCAAAGCTTTTGATGTAAAATTTGCCAACAAAGAAGGAAAACAAGATTATGTCTGGGCAACTTCCTGGGGTGTTTCGACGCGATTGATGGGCGCACTTATCATGACACACAGCGATGATAATGGCTTGGTATTGCCGCCCAATCTTGCGCCCGAACAAGTTGTGATCGTACCCATTTACAGGAATGAAGAACAAAAAAGCGCCATCGCAGTTGTAGCCAACCAAATAAAAATGTTGTTGAACAAAAACAACATCAGTGTCAATTTCGACAACAGAGACACCTACAAGCCCGGTTGGAAATTTAACGAATATGAGTTGAAGGGGGTTCCCGTCCGCTTAGCGATTGGTCCGAATGATTTGGAAAACAAGACCGTTGAACTTTCTCGGCGAGACACCTTGACCAAAGAAACCATTCCGCTTGATACTGTTTTGGAAGTGATTCAAACAACCTTAGATTTGATTCAAAAAAATCTGTACGAACGTGCGTTAAATTACAGAAATACACACATCACCAACGTTGATAATTACACAGACTTCAAGAATTTATTGGAAACCAAAGGCGGTTTTTTATCTGCGCATTGGGACGGTACTGCCGAAACGGAAGAAAAAATTAAGGAAGAAACCAAAGCAACCATTCGGTGTATTCCTATTGAAAACACTTTAGAATCAGGAATTTGCATCTATTCAGGTAAACCTTCCACGCAACGCGTACTGTTTGCAAAAGCGTATTAAAATGTCTTGCAAAAAAATAAAAAACGGGTATTGCTGCATTGAAAAATAATTGTATTTTTGCAACCGCATTTACAAAATGGTCCGTTCGTCTAGGGGTTAGGACGCCAGGTTTTCATCCTGGTAACAGGGGTTCGATTCCCCTACGGACTACAAGTTCATTACAGGTTATTGAAGAATTTTACTCTGGCGGTTAATCGGTCCGTTCGTCTAGGGGTTAGGACGCCAGGTTTTCATCCTGGTAACAGGGGTTCGATTCCCCTACGGACTACTTTTATTGAATTTCAGAAAATATATTTAAAAATGGCAAATCACAAATCGTCACTAAAAAACATCAGAAGCACGGAAACCAAACGTTTGAGAAACAAATATCAGCACAAAACTGTGCGTAATTTGATCAAAAAACTACGCGGTACTGAAGATCAAAAGGAAGCGCAAACATTACTTCCAACCGTTGCATCTTTGATTGACAAACTCGCAAAGAGAAACATCATTCACAGCAACAAAGCAGGTAACTTAAAATCTAAGTTGACTAAAGTGGTTGCGAAAGTTTCTTAAAAAAGAACTTTTATACTTTACATTTTGCCGATTGAAATTTGTATTTCTATCGGCTTTTTTGTTTCGGTTTAATAGTCAAAAATGGTTGGTAAAAATGCTGGAATGCATTATAAAATATGATGTTTCCAAAAGTTTATTGAAATTCGTTTCAATAAACTTTTTTT
>PHDQ01000061.1 GCA_002841025.1 Bacteroidetes bacterium HGW-Bacteroidetes-13
AATCCAACGCTCAAACTTATGGGAAGTCCGTGGTCACCGCCTGTTTGGATGAAAGACAACAACAGCACCATCGGCGGAAGCCTTCAGCCACAATATTACAGCGTTTACGCCCAATATTTTGTGAAATACATTCAGCAGATGAAGCAAGAAGGTATTTCCATCGATGCTATCACGCCGCAAAATGAGCCGCTGCATCCGGGCAACAACCCGAGCATGCACATGACAGCCGAACAACAAATCGATTTTATCAAAAATCATTTAGGACCTGCTTTCAAAAATGCGAACATTACTACCAAAATAATCGTGTACGATCACAATTGTGACAAACCCGAGTATCCCATCGCAGTGATGAATGATGCGGTCGCAAAATCTTTTGTTGCCGGTGCCGCTTTTCACTTATATGCGGGAAATATCAGTGCTTTGTCAACGGTTCACAATGCACATCCCGACAAAGCCGTCTATTTCACTGAGCAATGGACAGGCGCGCAGAGTTCTTTTGAAGCCGATTTAAAATGGCATTCAGAAAACGTGTTGATTGGCTCCTTGCGCAATTGGAGCAAAACCGTTTTAGAGTGGAACTTGGCCAGCGATTCGTCTTACGGTCCGCACACACCGGGCGGATGTACCCAATGCAAAGGCGCAATAACTGTCAATAGCAGCAGTTCTTTCACGAAAAATGTGAGTTATTTTATCATCGGGCATGCCTCAAAATTCGTACCTTCGGGTTCAGTTAGAATTGGGAGTTCATCGGTTGATAAATTAACTTCGGTCGCTTTTAAAACTCCCGCAGGTAAAAAGGTTTTGCTTGTCACAAACACAGGCTCAACTTCTGAATTGTTCAACATCAAATACAACGGGAAATGGGTCACTACCTCATTGGATGCTGGCTCCGTAGGCACTTATATTTGGTAAAATTTAAAAAATAAACAAATGACTCGATTAACAATCTGCCTATTTCTGTTGTCTTCCTTTTTTCTGAACGCACAGGACAACAAAGTAAAAGTTTACACCACGGCCGAAAACACCACCAATCGATTGACCGAAACAGCCAATCTGTCTTTTTCAAAAGCCGAACAACCACTCGAAACGCAAATCAGTGTTTTTGTGTATCCGGAAAAGACTTTTCAAACTTTTTTGGGAATCGGCGGTGCCATCACAGACGCGAGTGCGGAGGTTTTTTATAAACTTCCCAAAGACAAACAGGAAGAAATTTTGCAAGCCTATTTCAGCGAAGACAAGGGCATCGGCTATTCGCTCATTCGAACCAACATCCACAGTTGCGATTTCAGCAGTGGGAGTTATACATATGTAAAAGAAGGCGATAAAAAATTAGAAACTTTTTCGGTGGCACATGACAAAGAATTCAGATTGCCGTTGATTCACAAAGCCCTCGCTACGGCTTCGCGAAATGTCAAAATGTACGCGAGCCCTTGGAGTCCGCCGGCCTTTATGAAGAGCAACAACAGCATGTTGCAAGGCGGAAAATTGTTGCCCGAATACTACCAAACTTGGGCAGATTATTACGTGAAATTTTTTGAGGCTTACAAAAAAGAGGGTTTAACCTTTTGGGGGTTGACCATTCAAAACGAACCCATGGCAACCCAACGTTGGGAATCCTGTATTTATACCGCTGAAGAAGAAAGAGATTTCCTCAAGAATTACCTTGGTCCCACTTTGCAAAAACACGGTTTGGGCGACCTGAAAATAACCGTTTGGGATCACAACCGCGATTTGATTACCCAACGCGCTTCCACAATTTTGGATGATCCGGAAGCTGCCAAATACGTTTGGGGCGTTGGGTTTCATTGGTATGAAAATTGGAGCGGTGGCGAACCCATGTTTGAGAACGTGGCTCGTGTGCACGAATCATATCCCGACAAAAATCTGCTTTTTACCGAAGGCACCGTCGAACGGTTTTCTTTTGATCAATTGCAACGATGGTCAAATGGTGAACGCTACGGCCGCTCGATGATACACGATTTTAACAACGGTACAGTTGGCTGGACGGATTGGAACATCCTGCTCGACGAAAACGGCGGTCCCAACCACGTTGGTAACTTTTGTTTCGCACCCATTCACGGAAACACCCAAACAGGAGAAGTCATCTTTACACCTTCGTATTATTACATCGGGCATTTTTCAAAATTCATCAAACCCGATGCCAAAAGAATCGGCAGTGCAGCCAGCAGGAGCCAATTGCTCACCACCTCTTTTGCCAATCCCGACGGCAGTTTTGTGACTGTTGTGATGAACGATACCGAAAATCCGGTGACTTATTTTTTAAATGTGAACAATCAAAAAACAGAAATAACCATTCCGGCAAATGCTATTCAATCCTTGGTTTATTAAGCCAATATTCATAGTAATTTATTTAAAATCTCAATATCAATTTTCAAAAATTGATATTGAGATTTTTTTTATTCATCGATTTTAATCGGTTGACGCCTTTGATATTTTAACATTCATTTAACCAAACGTGCTTAAACGAATTCATCACTTTACAGTCAATACATAAAACTTAACAAATGCAAAGATTTTTATTGACATCCATAGTTATTTTGCTACTGACCGTTTCGGCAGAAGCACAAAGAAGACCCGGTAGAGGTTTTCAGAATCAGGTATCGCCTGAAGAAAGAGTCAGCAAGCAGGTGAAAGCGCTTGAGGCACCTCTGATGTTAGATGCTGTACAGATGAAATTACTGGAAATTACTTTGTTGAAAAACCAAAAAAAGATTGCTGAATTGATGCAAAACGCCGATTTATCGCGCGAACAAAAAAGAGATTCCGTTCAGAAACTGACACAAATTCAAAACGGTGAAGTTCAAAATCTACTCACTGAGGAACAGTTTGAGGCATACTTGCAAATAGAAAAAGAAAACAGAGAGAAAAGAGCGAAAGAGTTTGGTGGACGACGTCCGAACCAAAATTAAAAACTTCCTAAAAGATTATTATGAAAAAGATATTTTTTATGATGCTTGTCATCATAAGTACAGGTTTATTTGCGCAAGCACCACAAATCACCAAAGTAAAAGTGAGCGGTACAGTCATAGACGGAGAGACGGGGCAACCTCTTGAATATGCCACCATTACGTTGCAAAACAGCAAGCGAACCCAAATGATAACCGGTGGTATCACCGATGCCAAAGGTAGGTTTGAAGTAGAAACATTCGCAGGCACGTACAACATCAAAGTTGAGTATATCTCCTTCAAAGCCATCGAGATGAAAGAGAAAAGTCTCAAAGAAAATTTTGATATGGGTGTTTTAAAACTATTTACAGATTCTCAGAAACTGGATGAAGTAAAAATTATAGCTGAAAAACGGGATGTTGAAATACGACTCGATAAAAAAATATACAACGTAGGGAAAGATCTGACCATCAAGGGTGGTACTTTTACGGATTTGCTTGAAAATATCCCATCGGTAACTACGGATGCAGATGGTACGGTAAGTCTTAGGGGAAATGCCAATGTTAGAATCTTAATAGATGGGAAACCGTCCGGTTTGGTTGGGCTCAGTTCCACAGATGCATTGCAACAGCTTCCCGCCGATGCCATCGAAAGCGTAGAAGTCATCACCAGTCCTTCTGCAAGGTATGATGCTGAAGGAACCGGTGGTATTATCAACATTATATTAAAAAAGGGAAAAATACAAGGGCTCAACGGCACTTTTAGTGTCACCACGGGTACGCCTGACAACCATGGAGGAAACATAAACATGAACTATCGGACACCGAAGATTAATTTTTTTAACACAACTTCATACAATTATCGCAATTCGCCCGGTCAAACAACCAACCTTCGAGAAAACTTTTTTGGAAATCCTGAGAATAAATTTATCGATGAATTTAGAGATTTTGACCGTATCAGAAACAATTTCAACACCAATTTGGGTCTTGAATATTTTATAACAGAATCTACATCTATTTTAGGCTCTGTGTTTTACAGAGGAAATGGAGGTAAAACAGGAACTGAGAACTTAACGAACCGGCTCAACCAATCGAGAGAGTTGGTCAATCAGACTTTGCGTTTGGAAAATCAAGATGAATTCGAAAGGACACTACAATATTCTTTAAATTTTCAAAAAAAATTCAAAACGGATGGTCATATTTTGACTTCTGATTTTCAATATGAAGACTCGAATGAGAATCAAAATTCAATAATAAATGAAACGCAGATTTTCCCAACCAACACTTTTTTAGATTTCGAAACAAACAGCACAAAAGAAGATCAGGAAAGAATTTTGATACAAGCAGACTATGTTTTGCCGTATGGGAAAAACAAACAATCTCAATTTGAATTGGGATATAGAGGCAACTTCAATGAGTTGATTACAGATTTTAGGGTAGATACTTTGGGTATAGGAGGAGAGTTGGTTTTAGATCAAAACCTATCCAATGAATTGGTTTATGAGGAAAATATAAATGCGCTTTATGCACAGTGGGGAACCAAAAAAGGTAAATTTTCAGTGCTCTTAGGCATGCGAATGGAAATATCCGATATCAACGTCAATCTAACTACCACCGGTGAAAGTTTCAATGAAAACTACACGGATTTCTTTCCTACAATAAATTTAGGGTGGGAATTTAATGATGAAGAGAGTTTAACCTTGGGTTTTAACAGACGGATAACACGTCCGAGGTCAAGATTTGTAAATCCATTCCCTTCTCGATCCAGCGAAACCAATATTTTCCAAGGAAACCCGGATATTGACCCTTCCTACTCAAATGGTTATGATTTAGCTTATCTGCGCAGGTGGGATAAATTGACATTAACTTCATCAATTTTTTATCAAAGGAACACCGATGTATTTGAGTTTATCTCAGAAGACACAGGTCAGTTGACCGATAATGGTGACCCTATCGTCAGACGATTTCCAATAAATTTATCGACCGATGAAAGAGTCGGATTCGAATTTGCAGGAAATTACACACCGTTAAAATGGTGGCGTATGAATGGAAGTTTCAACTTGTTCAACTCAAAACGCGATGGCGATTTCGGAGGTGTGTCTTTTGATGCCAACAATACAAGCTGGTTCACGAGACTTAACTCAAGAATTACGCTTCCGTCAAAAATTGATTTTCAGCAAACCATCTTTTATTCGGGTCCTTCTGAAAATTCGCAAAACAAAAACATAAGTGTCTATACAGCAAATTTAGCCCTCAGCAAAGACATACTTAAAGAAAAAGGCTCATTGGTATTGAATGTGAGAGATTTGTTCAATTCCGGAGGAAGAGAAACGGATACACGAACTTCTACTTTTACTTCCAACAGCAACAACCAATTCCGAAAAAGACAAATCACACTCACTTTTACGTATCGTTTCAATCAGAAGAAAAACCAAAGGGAAAGAAATCAACAACGTAATGAGAATCAGGGTGGTGGGGAAGAAGAATTCGGTGGATAATCATCGTATTCTATGTTAATCAATTGTGAAACTTGTATTAAAATTTAAACAATCTCGTAATTAGTCAACTGACTTGCCGTCCGAACGAGGGTATTTAAATTTTAAAAAAAAAATCATTATGAAAAAGTTATTTTTTGCCCTATTTACAAGTGTTTCTTTTATCAGCGTTGCACAAGAGAAACTATCAACAACTACCGGACACATCAAGTTCTTTTCCTCAACTGCTGCCGAAAACATCGAAGCAAACAACTACAAAGTTGTCAGCGCCATTACTCCTGAAGGTGGTAAAATCGTTTTTTCCGTCCCCATGCAAAGTTTTGAGTTTGAAAAATCATTGATGCAAAAACATTTCAACTCAGACAAATTTTTGGACACCAAACAGTTTCCAACTGCGAAATTCAAGGGCTCTATTCAAAATATCGAGCAATTAAATCTATCAAAAAACGGTTCGTATGATGCGGTCGTACTTGGCGACTTGACACTACACGGCATCACAAAACCTATCAAACAAACCCTTAAATTGAAAGTTGAGAATGGCAAAATCACAGGTTACAGCAATTTTGACATAGCTTTGGCTGACTACAATATTGTGCTTCCAAGTGGTAAACCAACCGAGCATGTTGCCAAAACAGTCAACGTCACCGTTGATCTCAATTTCAACAGCACGCTTACAGCTTCAAAATAATCCAAATACCGCAAAAACCAAACTAATATAAAAATGAAAAAGAAGATTTTAATTGCCTTTGGACTAATTGCCCTTTCAGTCATCGGTTATGTCGCTTATCTATGGTTTATGCCTCATCGAGACATACAAGCCACCAAAGCAGATGCCGAGATCACCGCATCAGTACTTGTCGATGAGTTTTTGACCGATGCAGCAGCAGCCAATGCAAAGTACTTGGACGCAGAAGGAGAATCGAAAGTGTTGATTATCTCTGGAGAAGTAACCAAAATAGACACAGACCAATTGGGACAGAAAGTATTGTTGCTTAAAAACAGTCCTTCCGATAAATTGGGTGTTTCTTGTACTTTTACCGCCGAAACCAACAGCCAGGTTTCCGGTGTCAAGATTGGTGATCAAATAAAAATTAAAGGTGTAATTCGTTCCGGTGCCGAATATGATGAAGATTTGGATCTTATCATAAACGCCGTCGTCGAAAAAAGTTCAGTGGTCAATTAACATCATCCTAATATTTTTTCTAAGAAAGGCTGTCCTAAATTGTTGGGCAGCCTTTTTTTTTGATGTTTTTTAAATTCTTATCAAATCTCAGGTATCTTAAAATGAATTTGAAATGCATTATCTTAGTGGTTTAAATTCTCACCATGAAAAATATCCTACTAACGCTACTGTTTTTCCAATTATCGTTTCAATTCGTTTTTGCTCAAGTTTCGACAGTTTATTCTGTGTCTTTTGAAAATGCTACGCACCACGAAGCCACCATCCATGCGACTTTTAAAAATTTGAAGATGAAAGAAGTCGAATTTAGAATGAGTCGGTCCTCTCCGGGTCGCTATGCACTTCACGAGTTCGCTAAAAATGTCTATGCAGTGCATGCAACTGATGGCAAAGGCAATCCACTTAAAATTGAAAGACCAAACCCATACGCTTGGCGCGTAAACAATACTGATGGAACAGTCAAAGTAAGTTATACCCTGTTTGCCAATCGCGGCGATGGTACTTATGCACAAGTCGATGAAACCCATGCGCATCTGAATATGCCCGCAACTTTTATGTATGTGTCGGAATTGGAAGAACAAGAAATTGAAGTCACATTCCATCCCCGTGAAGATTTGGGCTGGAAAATAGCAACCCAACTCAAACACTTGCAAGGGAATACCTATTACGCCAAGAATCTTCAGTATTTCATGGACAGTCCGACGGAAATCAGCAACTATAAAAAACGCTCGTTTACAGTAGATTCAAATGGGATTTCACAGACTTTTAATTTCGTCTTGCACGATGAGGAAGCTGCAGAAGCCGAATTCGATATTTATTTTGAAAAAGTAAAAAAAATAGTCCTTCAGGAGCAAGCTGTTTATGGCGAATTTCCAAAATACGACTATGGCGAATACACTTTTCTGGCCTGCTATATGCCCAATGTTTCCGGCGATGGCATGGAACATCGAAATTCTACCATACTCACTGATACCCAAAGCTTGGCCAATGGCGGTATAGAAGAAAACATTGGTACGGTTGCGCACGAATTTTTCCACGGTTGGAATGTCGAGCGCATCCGTCCTAAATCTTTGGAGCCTTTTGATTTTACACGCGTAAACATGAGCGGTGAATTGTGGTTTGCCGAAGGATTTACGAGTTATTATGACGATTTGACCTTGTGCCGAACCGGCATTATCAATCCGGAAGCTTATGTGAAAGGATTGGTTGGGACGTTTAACTATGTATGGACTTCACCGGGTTGCACATATTTCAATCCCATCGAAATGAGTTACCAAGCACCTTTTGTGGACGCTGCCCGTTCGGTTGATGATACCAATCGCGAAAATACTTTCATTTCCTACTATTCTTATGGAAGTATGTTGGGCTTGGCTTTGGATTTATCCCTACGCAGAGAAAAGCTGAACTTGGACGATTTTATGAAAATGATGTGGAACAATTACGGTAAAATAAACATTTACTATACCGTCGAAGATTTACACCAAACCCTCAATAGTTATGCAGGAAAAGAATTTGGTGACTCTTTCTTCAACAATTATATCTACAAGACCGACATGCCTGATTTTAAAAGCCTATTTGAAAGTGTGGGTGTAGAACTGATTACAATCAACGACATAGTAGTGTTTGGCGCTTTTACACGCAATCAATTAATTATGAATAACCCAAAGATAAATAGCACTGCTTATCTCGCCGGTTTGCAAAAAGGGGATCGGATTATCGAAGTGGGAGGCGTAGTTTTAAACGACACCATCACGTTGGACAAAGCAATTGAAAATTACAAACCCGAGAGTCAAGTCCAAATCGTATTTGAACGTTATGGGAAAACCATGGAAAAAACCATTGCACTCAAGTCCGATACCCAATACAATTTGATTTTAAAAGAAGATGTCAACATCAATCAAAAAGGAGACAGAGCAGCTTGGTTGAAGTTGAAGAATTGAGAAAAGTCGATAGTTATAGCCAATGGTAGGACGACCGTGCAACAACGACCAGACGACCAAAATTTAAACATTAAAACAAAGACAAACCATTTTGACAGGTGACCAAAAATATACTGACCATATTGCAAAAGGACAGCATCTAAATCGACACGCTGACCAACGCTATGTTTTTTCTATTTTTTGCCACCGCAAAAAAAAATGAAATCCTGCCGCCCACAATTGGCACATCGCGACAATGACCGTTTTAAAGGCGAAAAATCGTATCTTGACCAACAAAAATTGAACTGAATTAGATGGCAGAAAAAGAAGCTAAAGCAAGAATAAAAATTAATAAACTCCTTGAGGAATCAGGGTGGAGCTTCTTTGACACGGACAAAGGTAAAGCGACTATTAAACTTGAATCTTCCATCAAAATGGACGATTTAGGCGAAGACTTTGAGAATGCTAAAAGTGGTTTCATTGATTTTTTACTGGTTGACGAAAACCAAAACCCGATTCTTGTTTTAGAAGCGAAGAAAGAAAGTTTGAATCCACTTGTTGGAAAGGAACAAGCAAGGAATTATGCTAAATCACAAAAGGTTAAATTCATTATTCTATCAAACGGAACACTTCACTATTTATGGAATATCGAAACTGGAAATCCTGAACAAATTCAAGTGTTTCCGACATTGGAATCCATTAAACAGTATTATCAATTTAATCCCGAGCCAAGCAAATTAGTTAGCGAACAAGTAAATGACGACTATGTTGTTTTAACGCAATTTCCGAACTACAAACAAATACCCGAATTTCAAGATTTACCTGCCGGAGCAGATGCACAGGCAGGCGAACAAAAAAAGAAAGATTTAATCTTCAATTTGAAACTTCGTTTTCTTCGCTATTACCAAGTAGAAGCAATCAAAGCCGTTCAGCAATCAGTAAGCGAAGGCAAAAAACGTTTCTTGTTGGAAATGGCGACAGGCACAGGAAAAACTTTGACTGCTGCTGCATTAATCAAACTCTTTTATAGAACTGGAAACGCAAGACGCATTTTATTTTTGGTTGACCGCTTGGAATTGGAAGAACAAGCGAGAAAAGATTTTACAAACTATTTGAAAAACGACATTACAACAGTTGTTTACAAAGAGAAGAAGAACGATTGGCGAAAAGCAGATATTGTAGTTACGACCATTCAATCGTTAATGGTAAACAATAAATACAAAACACTTTTTTCACCGACTGACTTTGATTTAATTATTTCTGATGAATCGCACCGACTTTTAGGTGGCGGAAACAGCAGAGCATTGTTTGAATATTTCTTGGGCTACAAATTGGGTTTAACCGCAACACCAAAAGATTATTTAAAACATTTAGACACTGACACCATTGACGACCCAAGAGAACTGGAACGAAGAATGTTACTTGACACTTACACAACCTTCGGTTGTGAGAGTGGCATTCCAACCTATCGTTACACACTTGTGGACGGTGCTAAAGACGGCTATTTGCGACAGCCGATTGTGGTGGATGCAAGAACCGATGTAACCACCAAACTTTTATCGGAGCAAGGTTACGGCATTATGGTAACGGTTGCCAGTAGCGAACAAGAGGATATTTTGGAAGAAGTAAATTACAAGCAAAATCATTTTGAACGGAAGTTTTTTAGTGAAGAAACCAACCGTGTGTTTTGCAAAACATTTATTGAAAACGGACTGAAAGACCCAATTAACGGAGAGTTTGGAAAGAGTTTAGTTTTTGCTGTTTCACAAAACCACGCAGCAAAATTGGCTCAACTGCTCAATGAATATGCACACCAAATATTCCCTGACAAGTATCAAAGCGACTTTGCTGTTCAGGTAACTTCCAATGTGAAAGGAGCACAACAAATGACGATTGATTTTGGTGAAAAAGATAGCTTATTGGGAAGAAGTCAATTCGCAAAAGACAATGACCCTTCGGCTTCGCTCAGGACAAGAATTTTAGAATCTTACAAAACAAGCAAGGCAAGAGTTTGTGTAACTGTTGGAATGATGACCACAGGTTGGGATTGCGCCAATATTTTGAACCTTGGTTTAATGCGACCAATATTTTCGCCAACAGAATTTATTCAGATAAAAGGACGAGGAACTCGAATTCACAAGTTTGAACACAAATTTAAAAACGACCTTGGCGAAGAGGAAAATATTTCCATTGACAAAGCAGCCTTTAAACTCTTTGACTTCTTTGCTACTTGCGAATACTTTGAAGAAAAATATCAGTACGACCAAGTATTGAAACTTCCTGTAAACTTCGACAAAGGCGATGATATGCCAACGGTGGATGACAACACCATCAAACCAAAACGAGAAGGTTACGAGTACAATGAAGATGATAGAATTCATTCGTTTCACGAACAACAAGTTGACTTTGCAGGAATGAAAGTTGACCGAATGTTTTTTCAGCAGTTTGAAGAAAAGGTAAAAACCGATGATGAAATAAAACAACTGATGGAGGCTGGAGATGTGGAAGTAGCCACAGCAAGAGCCAAAGAAAAATACGACAACAAGCCCGAAGAATATTTTGACTTGGAAAAGTTACGCAAGTCTTTAAAGATTGACCGCAAAATTGGTTGGCGTGAATTGTTGGAACTCATTTATTTCGGAAACCAAATAAAAGGCAAAGACGATTTGTTGAGCGATGAATTTGAAAAGTTCATCAGCACCAACAATGTTTCCAACATTGTCGATTTGCAAGGCTTACGCTATTTCTTTTATGCTTACATCACCGACCCAAGTGTGAGAGATATTATTGACCAACAAGATTTTACAGAACTCTATCACAACCCAAGTTTTAATGTAGAAGACTTTAACCGTGTGGATGATGAAATGAAAAGCAAA
>PHDQ01000331.1 GCA_002841025.1 Bacteroidetes bacterium HGW-Bacteroidetes-13
GGTACCATGAAAAGAATTCAGCCTGTACTTTTGAAAGATTATGTGGTTGAAACCGATGATCGGTTTGTCATTCCTCCGTTGAAGATTTGTTTGACAATTGCTTTGTTGCCGGTAATTTTAATTGGTGGCTCTTCATTGATAAAACTATACTTATCCGAAAATATTTTGGTAGAAGCCATCGGAAATCCGGCTATCGCGATGCTGATTACCGTTTTGATGGCAATCTATTTTCTCGGTATTCGAACCGGGCGCAAAACTACTGAGGTGATGAAAATATTATCATCGGCAGTCTCGAGTATCGCCGTTGTGTTGCTTATCATTGCCGGTGCTGGGGCTTTTAAAGAAGTGATGATAGAAACAAAGGTCAGCGAACAAATCGGGCAAGGGCTGGGTAGTTTGGGTTTTTCTCCCATCATTTTGGCCTGGTTGATAGCCGCTTTAATTCGCGTAAGCGTAGGTTCGGCCACAGTAGCTGGACTCACTGCGGCGGGCATCATGATGCCGATGGTAGCTACTTCAGGCGTATCCCCTGAACTTTTGGTGTTGGCAACTGGAGCCGGTAGCATCACACTTTCACACATCAACGATGGTGGGTTTTGGCTCTTTAAAGAATATTTCAATGTCAGCATCAAGGAAACATTGTTGTCCTGGACTTTGATGGAAACGACAATTTCTGTAGTGGGATTAATCGGAATTTTAATACTTAATTTAATTATTTAAACCTGTCGCCCATTGATTTGAATCCAATTATCATCCCAAAAACAGCTGAATTATTCATCAAAAATGGTTATCGCAAGCAGGACAACTAAAACATCTGCTCCAAAAATTGGATTGAATTTCATCGCTATACATGGAAGTGATTTCGATTGAATTTATGATCTTATCAGTTTCAAAAAAATAAAAGCATAGCAACTTATTCGACAACATTCAAACGCTCAAATTATGCACCTCATCATTTAAAATTTAACGAATAAAAAACTAAAAAAACATTTGTTTAAATAATAACAAACGCTACTTTTGCACACTGAACACGGAGGATAAATTTGTCTGATTGCAACCTCTGATATCTGACTTGATATCAAAAAATGCTAAAGCAGTGATAAACTACTTTGGTTGTCTTCGTCAAAATTCTTCCATTTATTGACAACTTAAAAAAGAAAAGTATGCCTTATTTATTCACATCCGAATCTGTTTCGGAAGGACATCCGGACAAAGTAGCCGATCAAATTTCTGACGCATTAATCGATAATTTTTTGGCGTTTGATCCAACTTCTAAAGTTGCTTGTGAGACTTTGGTTACCACAGGCCAAGTGATTTTGGCTGGAGAAGTTAAATCCAACACCTATTTGGATGTTCAACAAATTGCCAGAGACGTTATCAAAAAAATCGGATATACCAAAAGTGAATATATGTTTGAAGCCAACTCTTGCGGTGTGCTTTCGGCCATTCATGAGCAATCGTCAGACATCAACCAAGGTGTAGTGAGAACCAATCCGGAAGATCAGGGTGCGGGAGACCAAGGCATGATGTTCGGATATGCATC
>PHDQ01000062.1 GCA_002841025.1 Bacteroidetes bacterium HGW-Bacteroidetes-13
AATAGCCATCTACAAGATTAATTTCTTTATGAATTTGTTAGTTTATATATCGCAAGTTGTTTTTGTTACCATCGGACTGAATATTGGACTTCTATTTTTCGAGTATGAAAAATCATTACAGGAAATAGGCAGTTTAGTGATTAAGTCATCTATCGCATTGATTTTAATATACTTAATATCACCGTTGCTCTTGCTATATAGCGATGAAGCACTTTCATTTGAGAAATTATATAATATCGAATCTGATTTTACCCTATCTCGATTCATCGAGAAAGACTCTCCAATTTGGCTAAAAAATGTATTGGAAATGTTTTCTTTTTCTCAACTCATTTTTGTTCTGACTCTTTCTTTGGGTTTTAAATATTTGATGGGTTGGACTTATAATAAATCTCTGATTTGGGTTTTGAAAATTTACGGTATTCTTTTTATACTGTGGGTGGGATTTGCAATTATTATGGACTTAAATTTTTATCAATAAATATTTGTTTAACTTTAAATTCTTTTAATTATGAAAAAAATGAATGAAAATCAATTACAAAACCTTGAAGGAGGTAAATTTTGGGGATCAACTTCCTCAAATTGCGTAACCGAGTCATCAGGTGGAGGATGTTACACCACTTATTGTGATTACACAAGTTATGCATTCTGGATAGTTGTAGAACGATTATCTCATATTCCAAGTGGTACTTCCTGTAATAACTTGTAATTTAATCTAAGTCAAATAAAGAAGTGGATAGAATTTATCCACTTCTCCTTATAATAAAATTATGTCGCTAAAATATATCTTACTAACAATTTCAGTGATGTTTTATACTATACCTCTATATTGCCAAAATAAGGTGTATTGTGTTCTTGACAAAACAACCAATCAAACACTTCCTTTTGCAACCATTAAATTCATAAAAGCACAAACCGGATTATATTCTGATGCATATGGAAAATTTACGATACCAGTTAATATCCCAAAAGACGATAGCATATCAATTAGTTATATAGGATACAAACCTGAATATTATAAAATTGAAAAAATAAATGACAGTATATTTTTAAATCAGAAAGTTGAAGAACTTCAAGAAATAAAATTGACAAACAAAAAACCAAAAAATATCGTTTTTGGTTCTTCTAAAAACATGAATCTTAGTTGGCATATTGACACTAATCAAGAATTGGCAATTCTGATGAAACCATCCAATGAATGTGAAAATTGTTATCTCAATAAAATTAATATTCCGATAAGTAAAAAAACAATAATCAGTGATGGAAAAAACTTTAAAATGATAAAACCCGATTTTAATACTGTTTTTAAAGTAAACATCTATTCCGTGGAAAATGAAAAACCATCTTCTACCTCATTATTAAAAAAACCTGTAATTATTAATTCCAATCAAAATTCACCGGATATTATTTCAATAGACATTTCAAGTGAGTTTGTCAAATTTAACAATAGAGGTGTTTTCATAAGCATTGAAATGATAGGAAATATTGATGATTCACAGAAAAAAATCTTATTACCTCTTTTCAGATTTAGTCGCGTCAAAACCGTTCAGACTAATTCAATATCATTTTACAGAAACGTATTTAATACGAATTCGTGGACTCCAATCTCTGAAATTACAACCGCATCTAAGTTAAAAAAAGATTACAATTTAGGTATTGAACTTATTGTAAATAAATATCAATAAAAAATCTAAATATTTTTAAATTGTATGAGGTTTCTTTTTTGTTTATTATTTATATCGATTCAATCTTTTTCTCAGCAAAGAAAGCTTGTTCTTGTTGATGCTGTTTCTCTCGACCCTGTTCCTTATGCCAGCTTATTTTACACAAGATTAAATGTTGGCTTTTATACAGATTCGGATGGAACTTTTGAAATAAACAACGAAAATAAAAACCAAGAAACTTTACTTATAAGTTGCATGGGATACAAATCTGCCATAATTGATTTAAATAATTTTGTGAAAGATACCATTTTTTTGACACCTCAGATTGAATATCTAAAAGAGGTAACAGTCATGCCTCAAAACGCAAAAACACGATTCGTAGGTTATGGGAAAAAAACCAAAAAAATTTCTTGGCCATTACGTCGAGGTAATCAAATCGGAGCTTTGATGAGATTAAGCGGTTATGAACGCGGAAATCATGTTAAGATAAAGGCGATACAAATACCCGTTAATAAAAGGGATCGATTTTATGAAGGTAAAGATAATCTGAATAATCAAAATATTAATACAATCATAAAAGTAAACTTGTACACGATAAACGATAACAAACCTTCCGAAACAATGCTCGAAAAGCCTATCATCATAAATTTCAACCAGAATTCTTCTGATGTAATATCGATAGATTTGACAGGTAAAAACATTTTCTTCTCAAAAGACGGGATATATTTGGCTATCGAAATGGTCGGAGATCCAACGTATTTAAAATCAATTCAAAAAGCTGACAAATTATTTTTATTACCACGGATTGGTATTACTAATAAACCAAATAAGGATATTATATCCGTTACCTATCAAAAATCTATTTTTACTGAAAATTGGGAAATATTTGATTTTGAAAAGCTAAGTTTGAATTCAGTAGGGATTAAAAACATTGATTTCAAGGTAGTTATCGGCATGCAAATAGAAACAATTAATGAATAATAAACGAATTCATAAATCCCACAAACAACACCACGACCAATCTGATTGTGGTGTTGTTTGTTTAAAGAGTATTTTAAATTTTTATGGTTCAGACTTGCCCATCGAACAACTCCGCGAGTGGAGCGGCACAAGCAAGACCGGGACGACCATGCTTGGACTGCTTCAATGCGCAAGACGTGTTGGCTTTGAGGCTGATGGTTTTGAAGCGGAAATCAAGAGTTTGAAGGAGTGTACGGATATTTGTATCCTGCATGTAGTAGAAAATAAAGTTTTACAACATTATGTTGTGTTTTATTGTTACGATTTTGAAACTAATGCTTTTTTGATTGGGAATCCTGCACGCCCTAAACCTGAATATATTCAGGAAAAAGAATTAAACGAGATATGGAATTCAAAAACATTAATACGCTTAAAAGTCACAGAAAAAATTCCCAAAAGCCAAAACGAAAATAAGCTGAAATGGATTCTTGCTTCATTGAAAAAAGATATAAACATTCTTTCAATGACATTATTTTTGGGTATAGTAACGACAATTTTAGGATTGTCATCAGCCGTATTTTCTCAAAAATTTATTGACAATCTTTTGCCTTCTAAAGATTTCAACAAAATTTTCTACGGTAGCTTGCTGCTTTTATTGTTGATGCTGGTAAGTGGTTTCTTAAACTACATCAAGCAATTATTTCTAATCAGACAAGGCAGAGATTACAACATTAGGATTATCAATTTTTTCTATTCAAAAATACTGAATCTACCGAAACAGTTCTTCGACACTAGAAAAATTGGAGATTTAGTTGCTCGGATGAACGACACTAATCGAATACAAAATGCTGTTACTAACTTTACAAGTAGTGTAATTGTCAATTTCTTAATGGTAATTACTTCATCAATTGCAATTTTTAGTTATAATTCAAGCCTTGGATTAGTATCGTTGACATGGATTCCCATATTTCTGTTAATTGTAATTTATTATCACCCAAAAATATTGAACATCCAACAAAAAGTAATGCAATCATATTCGCAAAGCGAAAGTAATTTTATAGATACAATTTCAGGTATCGAGGAAATAAAATCAAATAACAAACAACCTAAGTTTGCATTGCAAACCCAAAGAATTTACTCAGATTACAAACGCAACGTGTATGATTTGGGCAAAATTGGATTTCAATATCAATTTATTACTTCAACAGTCGGGGCAGTTTTTGTTGTATTTCTAATCGTATATGCTTCATTTCTTGTGCTGAATAACCACTTTACAAGCGGAGGAGTTATTGCCATGCTTCAACTTTCAACAATGTTGATGAGTTCAGTTGCCGGATTAGCTATGCTAAATATACAAATACAAGAAGCAAAAGTTGCTTTGGAAAGAATGTCTGAATATACTCAACTAAATGATGAAAATAATGATTCCAATAAAACATCACCTTTTGACATAACAAAAATCGAACTAAAAAATTTAGATTTTGGGTTTCCAGGCAGATCAAAAATTCTTAAAAATATTTCCACAGTTGTTGAAAAAGGAGAATGCTTGGGCATAATTGGTGAAATTGGAAGTGGAAAAAGTACCTTGCTTCAAGTTATTCAAAAATTCTATGTGTCATATTCAGGCTCAATAATCGTTAATGAATCTTTCAATCTTGACAAAATTAATACGAATACGTGGCGCAATCATATAGGTGTGGTGTCGCAAAATCCGCATCTTTTTACAGGAAATATTTTTTATAACATCACACTTGAAATGGACTATGATTCAAAAAATGTAATAGATTTTTGCGAAAAATTTGGATTCGATAAATTTATAAATATTTTACCACAATCATATCACACAATCATAGGCGAAGAAGGCGTGAATTTATCAGGTGGTCAAAGACAAATTATTGCATTTGCAAGATGTTTATACAAATTCCCTCAATTAATATTGTTGGACGAAGTTACATCTTCTTTGGATTCCGAAACAGAAAACTTTATTATTGACATCTTAAAGGAAATAAAGAAAGAAGTCCTAATAATATTTGCCTCGCATAATCTTCAAACTTTGAATAAAATCGCCGACAAAACATTGTCAATAAAAAATCCGCGCCACTCCTGACGCGGATTCATACGCACTACGATAGATGGTTTTATCTGAGTCGATCGGCAGATTTTACGAGTGCTTCGTCCTTTTTGATGGCTTTGTTGGCCAAAACCAATAAAACAATTGAAAAAATAGGAATCAGCATCCCAATACCCTTCTCTGAAACTTGCGCTTCTCCGGATAAATTGAGCGATCGATACGCAAAAAAACCAAGCAAAAAAAGATTTATCAATAGATTGATGCGATTGATGACAAACTGAAGTTGGCGTTTTTTAAAATTGAATAAACTATAAAAAGCCAATACGGCAACAGCCGAAAAACTTACCCACAAAACCGGAATGGAACGCGCTAAGACAGGGGTTTTTGATGCGTCTGTCCAAACCGAAAAACTAAAAATTGCCAGCAGTGAAAGTACCATCACCAACAACATATAAACCGTTTGAATTCGCTGAACCATCTTTTGTTTAATTTTACTCCACAAAAATAACAGTTTCTTTTTAATCCATTTGATTAGGAATTAAAATAAATTTTTGTAATATTGCAACACAATTCACAACCATCACCCCAAAATCAATCTTATACAACTTCGTTTCTTAGTCTTCGAGAACGATGCTTTGCGTAATCGCAAATCTTTTTAATTATTGTTTTTAGACACATCTAATTTATTCCATGTTCGACATTATAACCCTCAACAAGAAAAAACTTCCTGAGTTACAGGAAATCGGTAAAGATTTAGGCATTGACAAATACCGCTATTTGAAAAAGCAGGCATTGATTGACCTGATTCTCAAACTTCCAAAAAGTGAACCCGGTATCAATGAAAACACACCTAAAGCCCAACCAGAAACCAATCTCGCGCCTAAAAAGGTATTGCAGTTCAACCCCGAACCAGAGTTAAAAGCTGAGTCAGGCCAAATTGAGCCAACAGATCAACCGAATCAAAATCCGGGTTTTCAAAAAAAACAACGCATCAAAAAACCGATGCATCCACAACAAGCAGGGAATGCAGAACAAGTTCCTGCTAAAATATTCAAAAACGACAACCACCCGAAAAAAGAGGCACACAAAGAAAACACAAGTTTTCAGGCGAATCCGATACATCCTAAAAAAGTTGTTCCCGGATCTGACGCCAATGGCAACAAAGACACGCGAAACCGTTACCGTGAACCGGACTACGAGTTTGAAGGCATCATAGAAACAGAGGGCGTTTTGGAAATCATGCCGGAAGGATTTGGTTTTCTCCGCTCATCCGATTTCAATTATTTAGCTTCTCCGGATGATGTCTATGTTTCACTCTCACAAATCCGCTTGTTTGGCGTAAAGACAGGCGATACCATCAAAGGCGTGATTCGTCCGCCCAAAGAAGGTGAAAAATATTTCCCGCTGATTAAAGTTCTAAAAATCAACGGACTCAACCCCGATGTGGTGCGCGATCGTGTTTCTTTTGAACATTTGACACCGCTTTTCCCACAGGAAAAATTTATGCTCGACCGAAAAAACAGCAATATTTCCACCCGAATTATCGATTTGTTTTCTCCCATCGGAAAAGGTCAGCGCGGCATGATTGTCTCTCAGCCTAAAACCGGTAAAACAGTCTTGCTGAAAGACATTGCCAACGCCATCGCGGCCAATCATCCCGAAGTTTATCAAATCATTTTGTTGATAGACGAACGCCCCGAAGAGGTAACAGACATGCAGCGCAACGTGAAAGGTGAAGTAGTTGCTTCCACTTTCGACGAACCGGCAGACCGACACGTGAAAGTGGCAAACATCGTACTCGAAAAAGCCAAAAGATTGGTAGAATGCGGACATGATGTGGTGATTTTATTAGATTCCATCACCCGATTGGCTCGCGCGTACAACACGGTTCAACCCGCTTCCGGAAAAGTTTTGAGCGGCGGGGTGGATGCCAATGCGCTCCACAAACCCAAACGATTCTTTGGCGCGGCTCGAAACATCGAAAACGGCGGCTCACTGACCATCATCGCAACTGCATTGATTGATACCGGCTCGAAAATGGATGAAGTGATTTTTGAAGAGTTTAAAGGAACCGGTAACATGGAACTCCAACTCGATAGACGCATCGCCAACCGAAGAATTTATCCTTCGATCGACTTGATGTCGTCCAGCACGCGACGCGACGACTTGTTGCTCGATGAAAAAACACTGCAACGCATGTGGGTCATGCGCAAATATCTGTCTGACATGAACCCGATTGAGGCCATGGAATTTATCAACGACCGTTTCAAAAAGACACAGAACAACGAAGAATTTTTGATTTCGATGAACGGGTAATCAAACTGTGTTTTCCATAAAAACAAAATCCCCGTTGCTGTCAATTCAGCAGCGGGGATTTTTTTTATAAAATGACTGTTATCTCGCTATTAGAGTTTAATTTTTTTGGTCAATCGCTCTCCGTTTTGAAGTAATATCTTAACAATTATAATTTCTGATTTTCCACGCAAGACCGTTTTGTATTTCAATATGTTGATGTCGCTTTCATTCTTGATTAATCGACCTGTCATATCGAAGAAAGAGACTTCACTGATAAGCTCTGTCGATGAATTGACAATTACTTTCTTATCTTCGGAATAAACACTAATTCGACTCTCTTTTTCTTCATGATCATCATCTTCCAATTCATTTTTATCTTTTTGTTTAGCTTTTTTAGAAATAAACAACGTAAACCGATCCTTGTAAACACCCGGATCACTGTTAAAAACATAATTTCCATCGACGAAGTCATGGAAGACATTGAGGTATTTGTCTTCTAAGACAACCTGATATTTAGCGAGTTTTCCTTCTGCTTTTTGAATGGAAATTTGAAATGGAATCACTTGATCTATTTGTGTCTCAAAACCCAACCTGACGGTATCCTTATCATCCAAAGGAGATTTTCCTTGAATCGCCAAATGGGTGTTGTCATCCGCTAAAGAATAAAAAGAAACGTAGTTGCCACCGTCTAACCGAAGTCCGTCAAATTTAACATCGGTATTGTCTGTAGCACCTTCTATATACCCAATTAAAATTTGGCTAAAAGCTCCTTGTTCGTTGGTCAGATTCAGCCAAATCCGATCGAGTTCATTTGCTGAAGATTCCAAATCCAAATCGATGCGAGAACGGTTGGCTCTAAAGAATTGATTGTTTCCGGTTGTAACCCGCATACTGTTTTTGAACTGCACATTTCCGGCAGCGATTGCCTCAACAAAAAATGCTTGTCCGGAAGCGATTTTTCCGGCGGGAATGGTGCCGCCCGAACCCGCTTGTACACCGCCGGTACCTACCGTAAAGATGGCGTAATCATTGGAGGTGAAATTAAACTTGTCGGGGCCATTCAATAGATTTGAAATAGCTGTGTTGTGTGTCCATAAATAGAATGAACCTCCCAATAGTGGCGAGTTGTTGGGATCGTTGTAAAAGGCTGCTGCATCTATGGCAGAAGGATAAGGGTTGCCAATCAAATTCCAATCGTCTGTGTTGTCTGCATTATTGGCACTTAAAGAAAGTGGAACCGAAATCAAACCGTTGTTTACCACACCGTTAAAAACTGCGTTATGGGTTTGTGGAGTTGCATTGGGCACAGAACCCATTCCAATGTAACCAACACCGGGAGTCATCATGGTGCCACCAGAAACGCGAACCCAATCGTTCCCGTCATCATCAAATCCATCGAAAGGCGCAACAATATCCGCAAAATTTGAAGTTTCAAACCTGAAAATATAATTTGGCCGAAAAGCACCTAATGCAGAAGCTATCGTCGTATTATTTACCGGAGAAGACCAATAGGAATAATCGTATTGAACCATCGGTGAAGTCGTTTTGTGAACATCCAAATTTCCATTGACTGTTACAACACCCGTATCACTTCCCATCACCAATGAACCTTCATGCTGAACTTGAAGATTGGCTCCGGCCAAAACGGTCAGATCATTGACGATGTTGACATAATTTCCTGCTTTGATGTCTAATAAATAGGATGGGTTTACCACCAATCCGCAGGCATCAATATTTCCGTTGACAGCCGTATCAAAGTCGGCATCAATCGCAACCAAGGTAGTGTTTAAAGGAGTTCCATTTGTCCAAGTGCCATTCCAAGTCGATTCGGTAGTTGTAAAATCTAATTGTACGCCGACCGAGGCTCTGAAACAGGTTTGACTGTCTTCTCGAACTTGGCAATAAAACTGATATTGATTAAGGCCTACAATAGATGAAACACTCAGCGTATTGGTGGTCACACCAGAAAAAATTGCCGAATTGGTCAGTGCAGTCCATCCCGCATCACCGGGAGCGGAATAATACCATTGAAATGCCAAAGCTTTTCCACCACTCATACCTTCGTTTGCTGAAACCGTAAAAGAAACTGGAACGATAGAACATACCGGAATCACCGGAGGAATCGGGTTGGCGGTGATGACAGGCAAGCCAACAATGGGCGAATAGTTTTCAATATCTACATAGTTGTCATTGCAATTGTCAAAATCTACTATTGTCCAATCAGCAGAATTAAAAATAAGGTTAGGTGCGCTTGAAGTGCTTTTCCGTTGGAAATCGTACCCTTTGGTGCCTAATCCCAAATTTGATGTCCAGTTTGTACTTGCTCCACACACGCCCCACACATCTATAACGACAGCACCTTTCAATAGACTGATACAGTCGTTGTCATTCACGCCACTAAACACGTTGATTTGGTCTGCTAATGAACCGTTACCACCGATAACCGGGCAGTTGGCATCTGCTGTATTGGTAGCTAGCGTAAACGAATCGCCGGGAGCTAAAATACCCGTTAGTGGAATGTCTGTTGTAAGTGTTCCGTTGTTTAAAAACCGAACGGTATATCCACTCATATCGATGGTATTCGGCGTGGCATTGGCAATCTCAACATAGGACAAAGACCCTGAAGTGGCATCGGTTACTTCTGAAATAAAAAGTTCTGCAAATGAATTAACCACATCACAATTGGTTTTATCAGAACTTAACACCGTAAAAACACTTGTGCTAACATCACAAGGTTGTGTGTCTTCTATCACAATTGCGCCTGATTTTGCGCCCGCTGGAACAGCAACTTTTAAAGTGGTTGCACTGCTTGAAAGTACCGTTGCATTCACGCCGCCAATCGACACAGATGCTCCTGCAAGATTACCCGAAGATGCCGTAATGGTGACAACCGTACCTTCCGGACCCGACAAAGGAGAGACAGAAGCAATGGTCGCTGGCGTACAGGTAGAAGCCACAACATTTCCAGCTAAATTAATGTTTCTAGAAGTAGCGCCTGCACTGGCGATTGTCAGCACCTGATTGTAAGTTCCGGCAGTCAATCCTGCTTTTAGCCTGACGTAGATGGTAGTGGAAACTACACTTCCTGATGTCGGCACGAGCAAAATTGCATTTCCGAAACCAGATCCCGAAACAGTAGAAATTTCATAACCGGCAGGAGCCGACAATGTGATATCATCTGTTAGATTTGTACCCGATACTGCAAATGACTGCTGCGCAGACGGCCCTGAAAATTCGGTATAGTTAAAACCTGACAAGGAACTTGGAGACACGTTGATGGTAGCCGAAGTAGGAACGTTGCAGGAAGCGGGGGCAATACCAAAGCCCGTTGCAGGAATAGATCCAGCACCAACTGTTGTAAACCGGATGCTCGGGTCTGTCCATCCTGCAAGATCGCCTGAACAAATGCCATCTTTAATGGCAATATTGTTATTGGCAGTACTCACTCCTCCACCTGTCCATGCAGTTCCCGGATCAACTCCGGGCATGCCAAAGTTATCCTGTATGACACCTCCGAGCCTAATTTGCAAAGCGTCATTACCGTTAAATATAAAAGTAAAAGCTGTAGTCGATACACCGGGCGCATTGGTTGTCACATAAGTCTTTAAATCAGCTGTGCCAATGACCCACACCCCGTCTTTGGGGAGCGTTCCTGATGTGATAGAAACCAAGGGTGAAGGCAATCCGGGTGGAACCGGAGGAATAGCGGCTCCGTTTGTACCTTGATAAACGTCTAAACTATTTGTGGGTGAAAAAACGATATCCGTGCCGGAAATGTTAAAAATTTCAATGCCTTTCGGCGTTGAGCCAGAGCTGGTTTCTATGTATTGACTGATGACAACAGACTGGGAAAAACCAAATTGTGCTGCAAACAAAAAGAACACAATAATTTTAGAAAGTGGGGCTTTCTTTCGCATAAAGTTATTTATTTTGAGCCAAAAATATAGCTTTTAGATTTAAATAAAAAATTAAAAAATTAACTTTTCATTAATATATTAAATAATTTGCAGCTATTTAGTCTAATAAAAAATCGATGCGAATTTCGTCTGTTCGCGTGTTTTATTGAAAAATGCGACCGCTTTTTTTAATAAAACGTATCGAGAACGCTACAATTACAAGTTTCTCGATACCTGCCTGTGGCAGACAGGCAATTTTTAAGAGTAAAGCGGTCGCATT
>PHDQ01000063.1 GCA_002841025.1 Bacteroidetes bacterium HGW-Bacteroidetes-13
GATTTTATTCTCAAAAGTAATAAATTATTCCAAATCCGATTAGGATATTCTAAAAAAATTTAAAACTTTTGACAAAGTATTGCAATACAAATTTTTTTACTAACTTTAAATCTTTTAAAATTATGAAAACATTGGAATTAAACAACCCAAAAATGAGTCTTTTGAGTATTAACGGCAGATTGTCAATCTCCGAAATGGAAGGAATTACAGCCGGAAGTTGTAATCCGCACCATCAGGTTCTTTTTGCCTCTGCTGTAGGGTTATTATTTTTTGGGGGGTGGGGTGCTCTAATTATGGGAGGGTTAGTCCAAGAAATGATAGATCAAAACAATGGGTCTTGCATTTAGAATAAAGAATTAAAAAGTGTTTTTAATAAAAAAATTAAAAATTATGCTGTCCTTTAAATACATTTTCATCATATTCTTTTCTATAATTTTTCTAATTTTAATTTTTAGGCTGCTTTTTAAAAGAAAATTTTATTACACTAGCTACTATTGTGAAAATAAGGAATATGATATTAATGAAATAAACATGAGGCACAATATTTTAAGTGCCTTGAAAAAGTCGAATTTTAAAAAAATAAGAGTTGATAAAAATAAATTTACCGCTATTTCTTTACCAACAATGTCATCCCTATCAGAATTAATTCGTGTTGAAATTAATCAAGTAACTGATTCAAAAAGTGTCGTAAGATTTACTTCAAGGTGCTTTAACCCGATACAAATTTTTGATTGGGGTAAAAACAGACGTAACTCTAATCGGTTTTTTATCAATTTAAATCTTTAAAATTATGAAAACGTTGGAATTAAATCAAATGGAGAATTTAGTAGCAGGGTCTAACAGGCAGTGCTTTCTTGATGGGGTATTTACCTTGGGTGCTACAATACTAGGTGGTGTAGGTGGGGGTTTCGTAGGTGCTGGGCTTGCTCTATTAGGCGGATTATTTGCAGGTAACGCAAATGGGTGTTTTGATAAATAATTAAAATATTAATACTATGAAATCAATAGAAGAACTTAAAATGGATACAATCGTTGGAGGGATTAATTGTTTTGCGGTTGGTCTTTTAGGATGGTTTAGAATGTCATATTTCCCAGGTTCAATAATTCAGATTACCGAAGCTTATTATTGCTGGAATACCTAAATTAATTTAATCTTTTATTATGTTTACCAAAAAAAGAGTCTTTGCAATTATTTTTTTAACATTTGTTGTGGTGCTGGCTGTAGATATATTCTACAACGTTTTCAGTGTCTCGACTAAAAGAAGGCTTTTTTTCGCATACCTGATTTTTGCTTCACAGTATCCAATTGTTTTTAGAGACAAAATAAAGCAAAACATCAAGCGTAACTTTGGAAAGTGGCCTGTTAGTTAGTTTATTGCAAAATTTTCACCGCAGGTAAACAAATCTGACAAGCAACTGATATTCTTAATCTCATTCACATTCTCCCCAAAACGTTTGTTTTGGGGATGTTTTTTAATCCCTTAATTTTCAATGCCCCGAATCTACACACCCTTTTGGTTGCTGTGCTTGTTGACCGTTGCATTGGGTGAAGCAAACAAATGGCTGCTCAATCTGGATGCACTTGTCTATCACTCGCTCTCCGAGCAGCTCACCGCTGCGCAAGTAACCGCCTATCTCGATTTGCAGAAAAAATGGCAATGGGTTGGCTACGCTTTTGTACCTGTTTTTTTAGCCGTAAAAACTGTGCTTATCGCCACGGTGCTTTATATAGGTTCGTTTTTCTTTAGCAAAGAAATCCGGTTTAAACAGCTTTGGCACATCGCCGTCCAAGCGGAGTTTGTTTTTTTGGCGGTTGTGGTCGTAAAATTGGGGTGGTTCTATTTTTTCCAAACAGATTATACCTTAGAAGACATTCAGTATTTCTACCCGCTTTCGGCACTCAACATCGTGGGTTACAAGGGGCTGGAGGCTTGGTTTGTCTATCCTTTTCAGGTGCTGAATTTGTTTGAAATTGCCTACTGGCTGTTGCTCGCCTACTTGCTCGGCAAGGCTTTGCAAACCCACACAGATGAAGGTTTAAAAATTGTTGCTGCCAGCTACGGCTCGGCTTTGTTACTGTGGGTCGTGGCTGTCATGTTTTTTGTGTTGAATTACAGTTGAGCGGGAAGTGAGAAGATGGAAGTCAGAAGTCAGAAGTCGGATGTTTGTAAGCGGGACTCTCTGATTTTAAAAAAGCTGATAAATCGCAATTCCCCAATCGTTAATCGTCTATCATTAATCAATGAAAAAATACCTGAAAATATCGTTTGCAATCATTTTCCTTTTCCTTTTGGGATTTTTGGGCTATCAGTTTGCGAACCAACTAAAACATAAAAATGCCATCGCGGAAAACATCCGGGAAATACCCGCCTTTTCCTTTGAAACTATGGATGGGAAAATGTTTACAAAGGCGCATTTAGATTCACAAAAAGCCACTGTTTTTATTTTTTTCAACAGCGAATGTGACTATTGTCAACACGAGGCACAAGACATTCAAAACCACGTTGAAGATTTCCATGAAACGCAATTTATTTTCGTATCCGTTGAAGATAAAGATCGCATCCGGAAATTTTCAGAAACCTATCAACTCTCCCACTATGATTTTATTCATTTTGCACGCGACCCAAGCGGTAGTTTTATCACTACTTTCGATGCTAACAGCATTCCTTTCCTGTTGATTTACAACCGAGAAGGTAAATTAGTAGAAAAAATAAAAGGGCAAACCAAAGCCGAAAACATCCTTAAAAAGCTGGCTTTATCCCAAGATTGATAACCGTTAACGCTCTTCGGAAAGAAATTATGGATGCAAATTTCATTAAAAAAACACTCACCCTCCAACACGATCAGTCCGATTGCGGTGTGGCATGTTTGTTATCCATCATCAGGTTTTACGGGGGCAATCATACCTTGGAAAAACTGCGCGAATTGAGCGGTACTTCACGCCAAGGCACCACACTGTTGGGCTTGTATCAAGCGGCTAATCAATTGGGTTTTAAAGCGGAAGGCTGCGAAGCCGACATACAGGCACTCATCGACCACAAACAGCCCGTTATTCTTCATGTGCTGATAGAAAACAAACTGCAACACTATGTTGTTTGTTATGCTTATGATGAAAAATCAGGTTTTCACATTGGCGACCCGGCCAAGGGAATTTATTTTCTGGACAAAGATGAATTGGAAAAAATTTGGGTTTCCAAAACCTGCCTGACCCTTCAGCCCAATGAAAAATTTGTCAAAGAAACAGAAATCAGGCAATCGCAGAGAAAGTGGTTTTTGGCATTGCTGAAAGATGATTATAAATTGCTTTGGATAAGTGTTTTGCTCGGTGTTTTGGTGGCAGCTTTGGGAATGGCGATGGCAGTATTTTCCCAAAAACTCATCGATGATATTCTGCCTTCGGAAAACATCAACAAATTGATTACGGGGATTGTATTGCTTACCATTCTGCTATTGGCTCGTGTCGGTTTTTCAGTATTGCGGGAGTTTTTTCTCATCCTGCAGTCCAAAGATTTCAACAACCGCATCAACAGACAGTTTTTCAGCGCGTTGCTTCATCTGCCCAAACCCTTTTTCGACACCCGGAAAATCGGCGAACTCGTGGCACGCCTAAACGACACCCAACGCATACAGCGTGTCATCAAATACTTGGCAAGCAATTTAATCATCGATATTTTGGTGTCGATCATCTCACTCATTTTTCTTTTTTCTTATTCGTGGAAAGTAGGATCGATAGCCTTGGTGAGTTTGCCCATCTACTTTTATATTATTTACCGGAGTAACCAACGGATTATCCGCTCCCAAAAAGAAGTCATGCAAGCTTATGCCTTTAGCGAAAGTTACTACATATCGAGTATGCAGGGCATCGCAACCATCAAAAACAACAACCGCCAATCTGTTTTCGGCAAAACCAACGAATTGATATTTGGAAATTTACAGGATAAGATTTTAGATTTAGGCAAAATCAATATTCGGCTTTCCTGGCAATCTGGTTTGGCAAGTGTTGTTTTCCTCATCGGAATATTGGTTTACACCGCATTGGCTGTTTTTAATAAACATCTACAATTGGGTGAATTGATGGCAATACTTGGTATTGCAGGCTCGTTATTGCCTTCAGTTGCCAATTTGGCATTGGTTTCTATTCCGGTCAACGAAGCAAAAATCGCGTTTAACCGGATGTTTGAATTTGCATCAATGGAAAAGGAAAAAGAAGATGGTCATCGTTTGAAAGACATCGAGTCGATAACCGTTTCCGATTTATCTTTCAGGTTTGCAGGTAAAAGTCAATTGTTTTCAAAGGTTTCTTTGACCATCGAAAAAGGTAAGCTGTCTGTGATTGTGGGAGAAAGCGGTAGTGGAAAAAGCACACTGGGGCAAATTTTACAGCGTTTTTATTCTTTTGAAGATGGAAAAATCACAGTAAATCATGAATTTGATTTGGAAAATTTGCATTTAGAATCCTATCGCGAATTGTTGGGGGTCGTGCCGCAAGACATCACCATTTTTAACGGGAATGTTGTGGACAACATCCTTTTGGGAAAAACAGAATCGCCTGAAAATCTGATGACTTTTTTTCAAGAATATGGTTTTGATAAATATTTCAATCTGTTTCCACAAGGTTTAGCGACCATACTCGGTGAGGAAGGCATCAACCTTTCCGGAGGGCAAAAACAACTAATCGGTTTTGCTCGGGCACTTTACAAAAATCCACAAGTACTTATCTTGGACGAAGCCACAGCTGCCATGGATCGAAAAACGGAAAAATTTGTTTTACAGTTGTTACAGCAAATCAAACAACAATGCGCCGTTTTGTTTATCTCGCACCGTCTTCAAAGTGTGAAGGAGATAGCCGACACGATTTACGTACTCGACCAAAAGACGATGGCCGCATCAGGAAATCATCATCAATTGATGGAAACCCAAAATTTTTACAGTGATTATTGGATAAGCCCTTAAAAATATAAATCATCTGCCGTGTGGATTTCCTTTTTCGCAGCCGATGTTTTGTCAACGATTGTCACGGGGTATTTTTTGAGACGGGAGATTACGTTAAATTTATCTAAATAAACCCATGGCTTCTGAGTTATTTATTAAATTTAATAACTTTTTTGAGTCAAAAAGCATTTTATTTAACAATTTTTGATTTATCAATTAATGACCTAACTTTATCCCTAAACTTAACATCCATCCAAAATGAACAAACAAACCAAACTTTTGTCACTTTTGCTTTTTTGTTTTTTCCTGAGCGTTCCAAATCTACAAGCGCAGAGAAACAAAAAAAACGCAACCACGACAACCTATGACAAATCGCTTTATGATGCCTTGGAATATCGTTTAATCGGTCCTTTTAGAGGTGGCAGATCAGCAGCAGTGACTGGCGTAGAAGGCGACCCCAATCTATTTTATTTTGGCGCAACCGGTGGAGGAGTGTGGAAAACGCAGGACGGTGGAATCACTTGGACAAACATTTCTGATGGCTTTTTCGGCGGCAGCATCGGTGCGGTTTCCGTTGCACCAAGCGACCACAATGTCATTTATGTCGGCGGTGGTGAAGTGACCGTTCGCGGAAATGTTTCTTCCGGAAGCGGCATGTGGAAAAGCGAAGATGCCGGAAAATCCTGGAAACAAATCGGGTTGACCAGTTCAAGACATATTCCCCGTATCCGCATTCACCCCAACAATTCAGACATTGTTTATGCAGCCGTTTTGGGGGACATCTACAAGCCTTCACCTGACAGAGGTGTTTATAAAAGTACCGATGGTGGGGATACGTGGCGAAAAGTTTTGTTTGCCAACGACGATGCCGGCGCAGTTGATTTAATCATAGACCCGAATAATCCGAGAATACTGTATGCCTCTACCTGGAATGTGCGAAGAACACCTTACAGTTTGAGCAGCGGCGGTCCCGGTTCGACTCTTTGGAAGAGCACCGACAGCGGGGAGACTTGGATAGAAATTTCTAAAAACAAAGGGTTCCCAACCGATATGCTCGGTATCATGGCGGTAACAGTTTCTCCACTCAATTCAGAAAGAGTATGGGCTTTGATTGAAAACAAAGAAAAAGGAGGCGTTTATCGCTCGGATGATGGTGGTAAAAACTGGGAATACATCAACAGTGATCGCAAACTCAGACAACGCGCTTGGTACTACACCCGAATTTATGCCGACACCCAAGATGCCAATACGGTTTATGTGGTAAACGTGGATTATCACAAATCAACAGACGGTGGCAAGACTTTTGAAGATTACGAAGCTCCACACGGCGATCACCACGATTTGTGGATTGCACCCGAAGACAACCAACGGATGATTATTGCCGATGACGGAGGTGCACAAGTAAGTTTTGACGGCGGTGATACTTGGAGTACCTATCACAATCAACCAACCGCTCAATTTTACAGACTCACTACAGACAATCATTTTCCGTATCGCATTTATTCAGCACAACAAGACAACAGTACGGTTCGCATTGAACATCGTTCAGACGGAAGAAGCATCGACGAAGAAAATTGGGAAGAAACCGCCGGAGGTGAATCGGCACACATTGCCGTTGACCCAACCAATGACGAAATCGTATATGGCGGAAGTTATGGTGGATTTTTGACGCGGGTCAATCACAAAAACGGAACGGTAAGAGGTATCAACGTTTGGCCGGACAACCCGATGGGACACGGCGCAGAGGATATGAAATACCGTTTTCAATGGAATTTCCCCATCATCTTCAGCAAGCACAATCCAAAAAAATTATATGTATTTTCAAATCATGTTCACGTAACCACCACCGAAGGTGCTTCTTGGGAAACCATCAGCCCGGATTTGACCAAAAATGATCCAAAAACACTGGGTGTCAGTGGCGGGCCGATTACCAAAGACAACACTGGCGTAGAATATTACGGAACTATTTTTGCCGCCAACGAAAGTCCTTTGAAAGAAGGTTTGATTTGGGTGGGTAGCGACGATGGTCTTTTGCACATTACAAAAGACGGCGGTAAAAACTGGGAAAATGTAACGCCAAAAAACATGCCAGAGTGGATGATGATAAACAGTATAGAACCTAGTGTTTTTGATGCCGGCACTTGCTATGTAGCTGGTACGAGATACAAATCAGGAGATTTTCAACCCTATCTGTACAAAACCACCGACTACGGAAAAACATGGACAAAAATTACCAATGGAATCAAAAGTGAAGATTTTACCCGTGTAGTGCGAGAAGACCCGAAAAGAAAAGGACTTTTGTATGCCGGAACCGAAAACGGTATGTACATCTCCTACGATGACGGAGCCAATTGGGAAACTTTTCAACTCAATCTTCCGATAGTTCCGATTACCGATTTGCTGGTGCGCGACAACAACCTCATTGTTGCTACACAAGGAAGAAGTCTTTGGATTATGGACGATTTGACTGTATTACATCAACTGAACGATGGAATCAAAACCAAATCAAACTTCGTCTTGCAGCCCAAAGACAGCTATCGCATGAGTGGTGGCTCCAGAAAAGACTCTAAAACAGAGGGAACCAATCATCCAAATGGCGTGATGACCTATTTCTACGTTTCAGACCCCGAGAAAGAAGTTCGTTTGGAATATCTCAATGCCCAAGGCGACACCCTTAAAACTTTCAGCAACAAAGCCAAAAAGAACAAATTGGAAGCCAAAAAAGGATCCAATCTTTTTGTTTGGAACACCATATCGGATGGTGCCGAACGATTGCCGGGCATGATTCTTTGGTGGGCAAACCTCAACGGACCCAAAGCTGTCCCGGGAAATTATCAAGTTCGCTTGGTAGTCGATAAAGAAGCTGTTCAAACCCAAAGTTTTAAAATTCTACCCGACCCACGCTCGGAAGCTACCGTTGCCGACATGCAAAAACAATTTGATTTTATCACGGAGGTTAATGCAACAGTCGATAAAGCACACAAATCCATCAAAAAAATCAGAAAAATCAATGAACAACTCTCTGCTTTTGAAAAACAATACAAAGACAATGAAGCGGTGAAAGACTTGTTGGAACAAGCCAAAGAAATCAAAAAAGGATTTACAGAAGTGGAAGAAGCACTGTATCAAACCCAAAATAGAAGTGGGCAAGACCCGTTGAATTTCCCGATTCGATTGACCAACAAATTGGGACACCTCAACTCGTTGGTTGGGCTGAACGATTTTGCACCTACAACGCAAGATGTTGCAGTCAAAAACGAACTCACTGCTGAAATCAACGAACAACTCAGTACTTTTGACAAATTGGTAGATGAGAAAGTAAAAGCCTTTAACGAAGCATTTAACAAGTTAGACTTAAAATATCTTTTTATAGAGAACTAAGATAAATTATCAAATACCAAAACCCCATTCGTATAAAATTTTAGAGTGGGGTTTTTTGTATTTTCATATTTTTTGAAATACAGATCGACATACTTATTGTGAAGTTAATTCAAAGGATTGTTTTAACTTTGATACATCAAAAACAATCGCTTCAGGATGATTTATAAAAGATTTTCACTCCGATTACGGATTTTCGTTTCCATGATTGTTTTGGTACTGGCAGCTTTTGTCCTGATTGCCATCGTGACGATTATTCAATATAGAGAGGAAGTGGCGGACTATCACAAAGACCGGTTGGAGCGCAAGGAGGAAGCCATCAAAGAAAACATCAATTACGTCATTCGGACTACCACATACGCAGTTGAAACAAATCAAATTCCGCTGATTTTCAAAGAAAAAATCTTTGAAATTTCCAACATACATAACTTGCAAATCAATTTGTATGACCTTGACGGTAAGTTGCTGAAAAGCTCGAAAGAAACTTTTGCAGTTGACAGTATTCAACAAAACATTCCTCCGAATGTATTCGAACAGATCATCAGCAATCCAGACAAGCGATATGTCGATAAAATCATCGATGGCAATCGCGTCTTTCAATCCTCGTATTCTTACCTTACCGACACGAAATTCAAGCCTTTGGCAATCTTAAATATTCCCTATTTAGAGGAAGAAGATTTTATTGCTCGAGAGCACTATGACTTTTTAGCTCGATTGGGACAGGTCTATCTCTTTATGTTAATTATTGCCATTCTTTTCGCATATTTAATTTCTACTTACATCACAAAATCACTAAAAACCATCAGCGACAAAATGTATCGGGTTCGGATTGGTGAACGCAATCAAAAAATAGAAGTTCAACATGCGGGTGAAGAAATACACAATTTGGTTGCTGCCTACAACAGCATGGTCGATCAGTTGGAAGAAAGTGCTGCCAAATTGGCTGCGGGAGAACGCGAACACGCTTGGCGCGAAATGGCAAAACAAGTGGCGCACGAAATCAAAAACCCGCTCACGCCCATGCGCCTGTCTGTGCAAAGTTTTGAGTATCGTTTCAATCCGGAAGACGTGGATGCGAAGAAAAAAATCATTGATTTCTGTCGAAGTCTCGTCCAACAGATCGACACCATGAACGCCATCGCGTCGGCTTTTTCCAATTTTTCCGAGATGCCTGCACAGAAAAACGAACTCATCAACGTAACCAAAGTAGTTCAATTGGCTTTAGAGATTTTTAGTGAAGATTATATCCATTTCCAACCCGATTCTGACAATATATTGCTAAAGTTTGATCGGACACAAATGATCCGCATCGTAACCAATTTGGTGAAAAATGGGATCCAGGCAGTTTCGGAAATCAGCCAACCCAAGATATTGGTTCAAATTCAAGAAAAAGAGGATGCCGTAATTTTGATGGTTTCCGATAATGGAATAGGCATATCAGACAGCCATAAGGATCGCGTATTTGAACCACAATTCACAACCAAAACAAGCGGAATGGGACTTGGTTTAGCCATGATTAAAACCATCATCGAGAATTACGGCGGCACCATTTCTTTTGTTTCAAAACCCGAAAGAGGAACGGTATTCACGGTTCAAATCCCAAAAAATTAGAAATTTTAATTAAGGACCTAAAAAACACCTAAACATGGCAAACTATCAAAACATTTTATACTCCATTGATGCCCCAATTGCAACAATCACCATCAATCGTCCAGAAAAACTCAATGCGCTCAACAAAGCTACTTTGGCTGAATTGAGAATAGCATTAGAAAAAGTTGAAAAAAATGCTGCCATACGGGTATTAATTTTAACAGGAAGCGGAAACAAAGCTTTTGTGGCTGGAGCGGACATTGCGGAATTTTCTTCTTTCGATAAAAATCAAGGGAGTGAGTTGGCACAAAAAGGACAAGAATCGGTGATGAATTTCTTACAAAATTTCAGCAAGCCCGTCATCGCCGCAATCAATGGTTATGCTTTGGGCGGCGGGTTGGAATTGGCAATGGCGGCTCACATTCGCATCGCTTCCGACAATGCCAAAATGGGACTGCCCGAAGTTTCTCTCGGAGTGATCCCTGGTTATGGAGGTACACAAAGATTGTCGCAACTCATCGGAAAAGGCCGAGCTTTGGAAATGATTGTATCCGCACAAACAATATCCGCATCTCAAGCTCTCGAATACGGCTTGGTAAACCATGTGGTTTCACAAGAAAACCTATTTGAAACCTGTTTAGGCTTGGCGCAAAAAATCGCATCAAACAGCCCCAGAGCAATCGGGAAAGCCATCGAAGCAGTCAATGCTTGTTTTGACACTTCCAAGAGTGGTTTTGATGAAGAAATCCGTCTGTTTGGCGAATGTTTTGGCACGGAAGATTTTAAGGAAGGAATCGCTGCTTTTTTGGAAAAAAGAAAGGCTGATTTTCCCGGAAAGTAAAATGTCTTTTATAGAATAAATTAGCAATGTCATCAAAAAACCCTTTAAATATTGTTTTTAGACCGATGGGTTATTCCTCATTCTAATAGCTTTTCAGTATTTTTGCAAAAAAAATCAATGAGTCATTTTCACACACTCACCATACAAGAAGTCCGAAGAGAAACCCCCGATGCAGTATCCGTCCTTTTTGAAGTGCCTGATTCGCTGAAAAAAGAATTTCATTTTACGCCCGGTCAATATCTCACACTCAAAACAACAATCGACGGAAAAGAAGTGCGCAGAGCCTATTCTATTTGCGCTTCACCCAACAGCGACGAGCTTCGGGTTGCGGTCAAAAAAGTCCAAAACGGAGCCTTTTCTGTCTATGCCAAC
>PHDQ01000064.1 GCA_002841025.1 Bacteroidetes bacterium HGW-Bacteroidetes-13
CAATTGCTTATTGTCAATTGTAAATTTACCGTTGCATTGAACTAAAAAATCAACAAATTTGCATCGTTGTAGGGAAGGCTAAACCAATCTGCCACACCTTTGTTGGTTAGAATTCCGTGGTAAAAATACAACCCATTTCTGAGACCTCTGTTGAAGCGCAACGAATTTTCGAGTCCGCCCTCTTCGGCAATTTGTAAAAGGTAGGGTGTGAAGATGTTAGAAATTGATACTGAAGCTGTCCGGGCATACCTTGAGGGAATATTCGGCACACAATAGTGGGTCACTTCATACTTTTCGAAGGTTGGTTTGAAATGCGAAGTCAGTTCAGAGGTTTCAAAACATCCACCCATATCGATGCTCACATCGATAATTACAGAACCTTTGGGCATGTTTCTGACCATCTCTTCCGTGACCAAAACCGGCGAACGATTTTTACCGCGAACCGCTCCGATGGCGACATCGCAGTTAGACAACGCTTCCAATAATTTTTTGGGTTGTACAGTTGAGGTTTGCAGCTGTCTGCCAAGATTGTTTTGCAGACAACGCAATTTGGTGATTGAATTGTCAAATACCTGAATGTTGGCTCCCAAACCAATTGCCGCGCGGGCGGCAAACTCAGCCACCGTTCCGGCACCCAATATCACAACGCGAATGGGCGGTACGCCGCTGATGTTGCCAAACATCAATCCGTTTCCACCTTTCAAATTGGTCAATAATTCGGCCGCAATGAGCACCGAGGCGGTTCCGGCAATCTCACTGAGGGTTCGCACCGCTGGCAAAGAGCCGTCTTCGTCTCGAATGAATTCAAACGCCAAGGCTGTGGCACGTTTGGAAGCAAGTACTTCAAAGTATTTCTTGGACTGCGTTTTAAGTTGCAAAGCCGAAATCAAAATGCACTGTGGATTCATCATCGCCAATTCATCTAAAGACGGAGGCTCAATTTTGAGCAACATGGGACACGAAAAAACTTTTTTGGTATCGGCCGTGACTTCAGCACCGGCTTCCGAATAGTCTGTATCTGAAAAATTGGCTGCCAAACCCGCGTTCGATTCTATCATGATCCGATGTCCATGTGCCGTAAGTGCTGCAACCGCATCGGGTGTCAAACAAACTCTTTTTTCCTGATAATGGGTTTCTTTCGGAATGCCTATAAACAGTTCGCCTTTGCCCTTGGCAATTTCCAACATTTCTTCCTGGGGAAGCAGTTGTTGTTTGCTGAATGGTGATTTCATTTCACTCATAAGAAAAATGATGTTAAGCAATCAAATTTGGTTGCCATTGATTGGCTTAAATAATTTTTGAAAGTACAAATTATTTTGATAATTGAATGAACTTTTTTTAATTTAAAATTTCTCAATCCAAAATTTTGTAACGCACAAAAGCAACGTATTTACTGTCAGGTGACCAAGACGGCACATTGATGGTTCCTTGGCCGCCGAAGAAAACAGAGGTCAAATCAGTAATAACTTGCGTTTTCAAATCCATCAGCCTGATTTTAACATCTTTACCAAACGGGTGGTCTTGTTTTAAATCATCCATAAAAGTTAAAAAAACCATGTATTTGCCGTCCGGTGAAGGATGCGGAAACCAATTGGAGTGTTTGTCGTCTGTCAATTGAATCGGGTTATTCCCGTCTGCGTCCATTCGCCAAATTTCCATTATTCCGGAGCGAAATGAATTGAAATAAATATATTTGCCATCGGGTGAATAATCCGGCCCGTCATCAAGTCCGGGCGTGTTGGTCAATTGTTTTTCATTTCCACCCTCAACAGGGATGGTATAAATATCAAATTGATTGTTTCGTTGTCCCACAAAGGCAAGTGTAGCTCCATCCGGGCTCCATCCATGCCAATAAGAAAGTGACTTTTCAGTCACGCGAGTTAAATTTCCACCACTGATGGTTGTCGTATAAATATAGGAGGTGTGATCATCCGTTGCACGCTCCGGCTCGACTGCATTTGAACTGATTACCAAACTTTTACCATCCGGTGAGATACCGTGATCGTTGTTGGCATTCAGACTGGCATTGATTAAAATTTCATTCCAAATACCAGTTTTTCTGTCAATTTTATACAGTTTTCCCAATTTATTTACCACAAAATAGCTGCCATCTTTAGACCAATTGGGTGCTTCGAAATGCGAGTTATCTGAATAAATAATGGTTCGTTTTGCATTGGCTATTTCTAAAATCTCCAAGGTACTTTGAATTTTTTGTTTTCCTTGGGCGACA
The DNA here is from genome assembly GCA_002841025.1 of Bacteroidetes bacterium HGW-Bacteroidetes-13. GTDB lineage: Bacteria > Bacteroidota > Bacteroidia > Flavobacteriales > Flavobacteriaceae > UM-FILTER-40-17. The sequence goes on from PHDQ01000064.1 coordinate 2,231, forward strand.
ATTGACACAGAAAACAGAATAAGAAGTCTTGGTAAAATTTTCATTATTTTGGAAATATTTATTTGATTTTAACGCTTAAAAAATAAACTAATTCCAAAATTAAGTTTTTAAATTCAAATAACACATCATCTGCCCGAAAGAAATATTCTCGTCATTCGGCGCTAAGTTCCTGTTAAAAAATAACTTATATTTTCCTTCTGCCATTTCTATCAGCATATCAATCAACGTTGTATTCTGAAAAACACGGCCACTAAAGGCAATGTTTGTATGGTGATGTCGGTCTGCCATTTCAAAAACCAACGATGCCAAGGTGTATAAAAAATTAGTGATGACTTGTTCTTTTGATGCTCCATTTTTCCAATCTGTGAACAAATTCTTTAATAAGATTTGGGTCGGGATATTTCCATCAGCTGAAATCGAACAATAGGTTTTGCATTTTTTTAAATCGTATGCATGGATGCGATTTTCTAATAAAATTGCGGCTTCACCTTCATAGGAATTTACATCGCAAATATTCAGCAAGGATGCCACTGCATCAAAAAGTCTTCCGACTGAGGACGTTTTCAGCGTGTTGTTCTTCTTCAGTGCCGAATATATATTTTGTTCTGCTTTAGTGAACTTATTGGCAATTGTTTCGTCCATGCTTTCGTCAGCCAAAGAAAGAAGAGAAAGTTTGGGCAATTGTGCCATTTTATCGCCTGCCAACCAATTGAAATAGTCAAAATGCGCCAATCGATTGATTGCTTTGGGTTGATAATCGAAAAATTCACCACCCCAGATTTGACCATCATCGCCATAACCCGTTCCATCCCAAATCACGCCCAAAACATTTTTGTCAAACAATTTATGTTCGCCCAAAACGGAGGCAAAATGCGCTTTGTGATGCTGAATTTGAAGGTGTTTTGCCTGCCATTTTTTCGCCGATTCAATTCCAAATTGTGTGCTTTGGTAAGTCGGGTGGCTGTCTGTCAAAACCACATCGGGTTTTTGTTCAAATAAATGAACAAACTGTTCTGCCGTTTTTGCAAAACGTTGATAAACATCATAATTATCTAAGTTTCCGAGATATTGACTGATGTACAAATAGTCATTGGGAAGAAAGCTTATCGTGCTTTTCAAATGTCCGCCCATGGCCATGATTTTCTCTTTTGACCTTGGAATTTCGCCAAAATAATTAGGCGCATAACCCCGGGATCGCCTGAACATGACTTCGTGTTGAAATTTGCAGCTGTATTTGACCACGCTGTCATCCTGCGGATTGCAGATTTCTAAATTGTGATGCAAAAAATAATCGGCTATTTTGCTCAAAACATGAACCGCAGCTTCTCGATTGCTCAATATCGGCGAGCCGTGCAAGTTGCCGCTGGTCGCCACGATGGGTGTTGTTAATTCGTCAGCCAACAGCTGTAAAACACCTGAATACGGCAACATCACACCGAGTTGGTTTAAGCCGGGTGCCAAATCTGCCAATGCCAAATCACCTTTAAAATTGCCTTTTGGAATGATTACAATCGGGCTTTCGGAAGATGTAAGTGCTTTTTCTTGGTTTTTATGGATGATTAAATGTTGTTTTAAAATCGATAAAGTCGGGTATAAAAGTGCAAATGGTTTGTTCGGACGTTTTTTTTTGCTTCGCAGTCGGCGGATGGCAGTCGGGTTGTTTGCGTCACAGCACAACAAATAGCCACTCGTGTTTTTGATGGCTATAATTTTTCCTTCTTCTATCAACTTTGCTACTTTTTTAAACACATCGGTTTTCAATGCACACAATTCATATCCGGACGCATCGGTCAATGAAAGACTGATCCCGCAATCCGGGCAAGTGTTTGTCTGCGAATGAAACCGTCTGTTAGCCGGATTGTTGTATTCACCTTGACAATTCCTGCACATGCCGAATGCATCGACACTGGTGTGATGCCGCTCAAAAGGAAAGGTTTTGGTGACTGCCCAACGCGGCCCGCAATTGACACAAGTGGTAAACGGATAATTAAATCTGTGGTTTGTCGGGTCGGAAATTTCCTTTCGGCAATCCGCACATATCGCGAAATCGGGCGTGAGTTGCAGGTTGAGTTTTTTGGTTTTCCGGGTTGGGATGATTTTGAATCCGGAATACGATTTGAAGGGAATTTCTGCCAACAAATGTGTATTTATTTTGGAGACTTTCGGCGGATTTTTGATCAGTGATTTGTAAAAAGATACAACATTTTTTTCTTCGCCACTTAGCTGAATTAGCACACCCGATTCGTTGTTTGAAACCGTTCCTTTGAGTTGGAATTGGTTTGCCAATGCATAGACATAAGGACGAAATCCCACGCCTTGAACTTGACCTGTGATGATGATTTTATACGTTTTGAACATGGCGAAAGAGAAATGACACGGCTGATTTATAAATAAATTTTCTATAGATTACACGCCAAAGACGTATGGTTTACCAACCATTTAGAAATTTACTTTAACGAAGTACAAAAATCTTCCTGTAAAGCTTCTGTCAAATCAAATATTCGCTCGATAATTTCCGGGATGGCCTGTTGTACTTTGGATGATAAATCGATGGTCATGGGGACAATTTCTTGAATGGAAACCGTGAACAACCACAAATCCGGTTTGGTTTCCATGAGATAAACTGCTTCAATCATGTCTTTCAAACCGACATCGTGCACGCTGAGTGCCGAAGGAAAATCGGAGGCAAATTTCGGACGAATCAAGGAAACCGTTCCTTCCGGTTTGCCATCCATGGTCGCATCGACAAAAATGATGGTTTTGTAGGCTTCAAAGCAATTGAGCAGCAAAAATCCGCCAGTGCCACCGTCTAAGATATCGAGTTTTTCAGGTCGATCCAATTTGGCCATTTCCTGTATCAAATGAACACCCACGCCTTCATCTCCCATCAAATAATTGCCCACTCCCAAAAGAAGTATGCTGTCTGATTTGTCTTTTTCAAAATAAAAAGCGTCACTGCTGATGGCGATTGGAGGATGGTCTAATGGGTTCATGTTTTTTGATGATTTGATGATTCGATGATATGATGATTTGATTATTTGATTATTTGATTATTTGATGTGAAACTTAAAAATCGGGAATCTTCAATCAACAATCATTAATGGTTAATTATACTCATTTTTGCTCTGCGGCCAATTTCTTTTTCTTGTTAGAAATCAATCGATCCTTGTTGACAAATTTATAGCCGCCAAACATCGATGAAACTTCACCTCTGCCTTCGAGCCAATCGTGGTAGAACACCAAATACACGTGGATCAATGTAAACAAAATAAATCCCCAAGTAGCGAAGTGATGAACCGTTCGGACGATAAAATCACCACCCATAAACGGGACTACCCAAGCAAATATTTGCGGTAACCACCATCCGGAAGTAGAGGCGTACAAACCAAATCCGGTAAACACTTGCACCAATGCCAACAAGAAAAGTGCGACATACGAGAAGCCCGCGATGCTGTTGTGACCAACGCTGATATCGGTGATGTGTTGGTGTTTAGCGTTTCTTAAAAGAATATCTACTTTGATGACGTGTAAAAAGTTTTGAAACCATTTTTTACTAAATGGCATAAACGCGCGCCAATTGGAATATTTATTCCCGACAAAAGCCCAATACATCCTAAAAATCATGTTGAAAAAGAAGACATAAGCTGCTGCAAAATGAATAAATCGCAAGGTGCCAAACCAATAGAGTTCGCTTGCTTCGGCACTTGACAATATCGCCGGCGGATTGGAAATAATCAAACCGGTGGTTGCCAAAACCGTAATGGCCAATACATTAATCCAATGAAAATAGCGAACAGGCAATTCCCAAATATAGACGCGTTGAAAATTTTTTGTTTCCATGATTTAGGATTTTTTTAGGTTAAACATCGCAACTCGAAATATTCTGAACGCGAGAAATTTGCTTGCCATGTTCGTCATACAAGTGAACTGCACATGCAATACACGGGTCAAATGAGTGAATGGTTCTGATGATTTCAAGCGGCAATTCGGGGTCGGCAACCGGCGTTCCAATCAGTGTTGACTCGTAAGCCGACATTTGACCTTTCGGATCGCGTGGTGAAGCATTCCAGGTACTCGGAACCACCAATTGGTAGTTTTCGGTTTTGGCATCTTTGATGCGAATCCAATGTGCTAAACCTCCTCGCGGAGCTTCGGTAAACCCGACTCCTTTCGATTCTTTTTCCCATTTTTCGGGCTCCCATTTGTCCATGTTGGCCATGCGGGTATCACCGTTTTTGATGTTTTGAAGCAAGGTATTGTAGAATTCCATCGTCCAGTTGGCAACCAATTGGGTTTCAATACCACGAGCAGCTGTTCGTCCCAAGGTGGAGAACAAAGCATCGACCGGAACGTTCAAATAAGCCAACGCCGCATTGACAGCTTCTTGAATTTCTTGGTTTCCTCTGCCGTAACCGACCAACAATCGGGCGAGCGGACCGACTTCCATCGGTTTGCCTTTCCATCGCGGTGTTTTGATGAAACTGTATTTTTGATTGACATCCAATTGATCATAAGGTGGTTTCGGTCCGGAATAATTAATCTTTGTTTCGCCATCCCACGGATGCCTGCCTGTATCTTTCCCTTCGGCATAATCGTCATACCAGGAATTGTTGACAAACTCTTCGATATCTCCATTTCGGTGATTGACATCATATACTTTCGACAAATCCCTGTTTAAAATAATTCCTTGCGGGAATTTGAAACTCGAAACATCTTTGTAACCATTCGTAGGGAAATCACCATAGGCCATGTAGTTTCCAAAGCCTTTACCAATGCCGCCCCAATCTTTGTAGAACGAAGCAATCGCCAATAAATCAGGAATATAAACTTGTTCGACAAAATCTTTCCCCTCTTGCAAAAGCTTACCGACATACGCCAAACGTTCGGCATTGATGCCGCCGGGACTTTCGATGTTGATGGCGCAAGCCATCCCACCAACCAAATAATTCGGATGTGGATTTTTACCACCAAAAATGGTGTGAACTTTCACGATTTCTTTTTGCCATTCGAGTGCTTCGAGATAATGCGCAACCGCCATCAAATTGGCTTCCGGTGGCAATTTCATTTGCGGATGTCCCCAGTAGCCGTTGGCGAAAATGCCCAATTGACCACTTTCAACAAACTTTGTAATTCTTTTTTTGATATCGGAAAAATAGCCGGGTGAACTTTTGGGCCATTTAGAAATACTTTGCGCCAATTCGGAGGTTTTGACCGGGTCGGCTTTCAAAGCATTGACCACATCTACCCAATCCAAAGCATGCAAGTGATAAAAATGCACCGTGTGATCGTGCATGTACAAAGCACCTTCCATGATGTTTCGCACCATTTCGGCATTGGGCGGGATATCAATTCCCAAGGCATCTTCCACCGAACGGACCGAAGCCAACGCGTGAACGGTGGTGCAAACACCACAGGCGCGTTGTACAAAAGCCCAAACATCGCGCGGGTCTCTGCCTTTGACAATGTTTTCGAGTCCGCGAACCATGGGGCTGGAACTAAAAGCATCAGTGATGACACCGTCTTTTACTTCAACTTCTATTCTTAAATGACCTTCAATGCGGGTGATTGGGTCAACGACGATTCTATTTGCCATAATATTTTATTTTAAGCGTCTAATTTTTTTTCATTTTCTGTACCTCTGGAAATCCGGCTTGCCAATTCTTTTCTTTTAGAAATATTGGCTGCGATGGCGTGAACGGTGAGTCCGCCGATGACTGCGCCGGCTGCAACTTTCCCGATGGTATCGGCTGAACTTTCAATACCAAATCCTGCAAGACCTGTCATTCTTTCGTAGAATGGACCGTTGTCCCAGAAATTTTCTTCGCTACAACCAATGCAACCGTGACCGGACTGAATCGGGTAACTCACACCGTTGTTCCATTTGATTGTTCCGCAGGAATTATATGTCATCGGACCTTTGCATCCGACTTTATACAAGCAATAACCCTCTTTCGCATTTTGATCGTCAAAGGTTTCGGCAAACAAGCCAGCATCGTAATAAGGTCTGCGGTAACAACTGTCGTGCACCCGTTTTGAATAGAATGCTTTGGGTCTTCCCAGACCATCCAGTTCAGGCAATTTTCCGAAAGTGACCAAATGCACGATCACACCCGCCATGACTTCGCCGATGGGCGGGCAGCCCGGAACGCGGATGATGGGTTTGTTTTTGATGAGTTTATGAATAGGCGTAGCTTCGGTAGGGTTTGGATAAGCTGCTTGCACACAACCGTTGGAAGCACAACTGCCCCAAGCGATGATGGCTTTTGCGCCGGCGGCAGATTCCATCAAAATCTCTTTGGCGGTTCTGCCCGCAATGCAACAATAATTGCCATCGTCACCCAGCGGAACCGAACCTTCTACACAAAGAATGTATTCGCCTTTGTATTTGTCCATGGTCGCTTTTTTGGCCGCTTCGGCTTGGTGTCCGGAAGCTGCCATCAGCGTCAAGGTATAATCCAAGGAGATTTTGTCTAACAAGATTTCCGAAACGATGGGGTGATCGGAACGGATGAAAGACTCGCTGCAACAAGTACACTCTTGGAAATGTTCCCAAATGACCGGCACACGATAGGTTGTCTCAAGTGCTTTGGCTACCTGTCCGACCATGGAAGTTTCCAAGCCCATATACGCGGTGATATAGGTTGCAAATTTCATAAAATCACGTCGGCTGTAACCGTGTCTTACTATGCTTTCATAATAAGTTTCTTTTACGTCTGTTTTTGTAGCCATAACTGAAATAAAATTATTATTAGTTAATTTAGAATATATTAGGGTTAATTAAGTGTATTTATGAAGCCATAAATTTAAGGAGTCATAAAATTCTTTAACATGACTTATATCATGTTTTGAAAATTAATATTCCAGTAGATTTACAATTCTCATGAATTGATAATGCAGTACTTACAATGTAAAAGCATTGAAATTTATTTTTACTAACTTGTTATAAATATTAAAAAGATGAAAGCACTCGTGTTTAACGGCGATCACAAAATTGCCCTGGAAGAAAGAAAAATGCCTAAGATTGATAAACCCACAGATGCGATCATCAAAGTGTTAAAAACCACTATCTGCGGAACCGATTTGGGTATTTACAAAGGAAAAAACCCGGAAATAACTTTGGGAAGAATTTTAGGTCATGAAGGCATTGGTCTTGTTGAAGAAGTTGGCGAAAGCGTGAGCCAATTTAAAAAAGGTGATAAAGTCATTATATCCTGTATCACCTCTTGTGGCTCTTGTGAATACTGTAAAAAACAATTGTATTCCCATTGCAAAGATGGCGGCTGGATATTAGGCTATATGATAGATGGTGTACAAGCTGAGTATGTTCGCATTCCACATGCAGACAACAGTCTGTATAAAGTTCCCACTACAATTGATGATGAAATTGCTGTTTTGCTGAGCGATATACTACCAACCGGGCACGAAATAGGTGTACAGTATGGAAACGTAAAACCCGGTGACACCATTGCCATCGTTGGCGTAGGACCTGTCGGAATGTCTGTCTTGCTGACTTCTCAATTTTATTCTCCTTCGATAATTATTGCCATCGACATGGATGAAAACAGGCTGAAACTTGCCAAAGAACTTGGCGCGACACACACCATCAACAGTGCCACTAAAAACGTTTTTGAAGAAATCAAAAAAATAGCTGAAGAAGGTGTAGATGTTGCCATCGAAGCCGTTGGTATTCCTGCAACCTGGGATATCTGTCAGAAAATCGTAAAACCGGGCGGTCATCTTGCAAACGTAGGCGTACATGGCGTGAAGGTTGATTTTGAAATACAAAAATTATGGATTAAAAACCTCACCATTACTACCGGATTGGTGAATACCAACACGACACCCATGCTAATCAGATCGGTATCTGCCAATAGATTTGATTTAAAGAAAATGATTACACATCGATTCAAACTCTCTGAGATTGAAAAGGCTTATCAAGTTTTTTTGAACGGCGCAAAAGAAAAAGCCATGAAAATCATTATTGATGTGGATTAATTGAAAATACTATTTCAATCTTTATTGTCTATTTCAAAAAGTTTATTTCCTCTGAGATTTTCAAATTTGAAAACGACCCTCCATTTGAGTGTTTTTTGTGTTGATCTGTTTTTCGATGAACGCAAGGGGTTTGAATTAAAATATAAGAAATTTTTCAACCCTTGGTTCACATTGACAATGAACAACCCAAATTGAATAATAATTTTAAAAACGCACAAAATCCATTAACATGACATAAATCATGTTTTGAACTTTTAATTCCTGCTAATTTTATAAGCTGATTAATTGATATTCAATAATTCAAGTAAACTATGCACGAATTATCGGTTGCTTTGGGGATAGTGAAAATAGCTGAGGATGAAACAGCCAAAGCCGGCGCAGAGAAAGTTGAATTGATTGAATTGGAGATTGGCACTTTGGCCGGCGTTGATTTCGAATCGCTCGAATTTGTTTGGCCATCCGCCGTGAAGGATACTGTTTTGGAATTTGCACTCAAAAAAATCAGTATCATCAAAGGCAAAGCCAAATGTGTGGATTGCGACACCGTTTTTGAAGTCGAAAAACTGTATGATTCTTGCCCAAAATGCGGCAGTAATTTTAAGGGAATCATCCAAGGAAAAGAATTGCGCGTAAAAGCTCTTGAAGTAGTTTAACTTATTAAAAATAAATTATGTGCGGAACTTGTGGTTGCGGTAGCGGAGAGAATGGCGTAAGCATTCATAATCCAAAAGATTTAAAAACACACGAACATCATCATCACGATGAACATGCCCATGAACATACGCACGATGGGCATACGCATACGCAT
>PHDQ01000332.1 GCA_002841025.1 Bacteroidetes bacterium HGW-Bacteroidetes-13
GATAACAATTGCAACCGCATTTGTGAAATCTTTAGTTTATCTCGATAAACTGAACGTTTTTCATCAGTTGTTTTAGGACATGTCTGTTTGTGACTTGTTTTTCATTGTCCAATTGTGTTACCTTTGCACCCAAGTTCATGCGTTTTGTGATACGTTATCAAGAAAGGTTGAGGGATTAGACCCTGTGAAACCTTGGCAACCCTCTGCGTTTTGCAGAGAAGGTGCTACATTCTACTGAAGTGATTGCTTCGGAAAGATGACTGTGTATTTTCAATTTATCTTCCACACTTTCTTGTTACTGTTTTCATTTTGACGTATTCTAATTTATAAAAGAATAGAATATTTTATGTTGTCAGAAAAAATATCCTCGCTCTTAGCGGAAAGAATCTTGGTATTGGATGGTGCCATGGGAACCATGATTCAAGCGCATCAATTTTCGGAAGAAGATTTTCGAGGAACTCGATTCAAAGATTTCCCTAAACTCCTCAAAGGAAACAACGATTTGCTGTCGCTTACACAACCACAAGCTATTTTAGATATTCACAGAAAATATCTCGAAGCGGGTGCAGACATCATCGAGACCAATACCTTTTCGGGTACTACCATCGCCATGGCCGATTATGGCATGGAAGATTTGGTTTATGAACTCAACTTCGAGTCGGCTCGATTGGCGCGACAAGCGGCAGATGAATTCAACCAAAAACAGCCGGACAAACCTCGATTCGTAGCCGGTGCCATCGGGCCGACCAACAAAACCGCCAGCATGTCGCCGGATGTGAACGATCCTGCTTTTCGAGCGGTAAAGTTTGATGAATTAAGAATCGCTTACCAACAACAAGTGGAAGCACTCATCGATGGAGGTGCGGATATTTTATTGGTAGAAACTATTTTTGATACGCTCAACGCTAAAGCAGCACTTTTTGCAATTGCTGAAGTAAAGGAACAACGAAATATAGACATACCGGTGATGGTGAGCGGAACGATCACTGACGCTTCCGGTCGGACGCTTTCCGGCCAAACCGTGGAAGCATTCTTGATTTCTATTTTGCATATTCCGCTTTTGAGTGTCGGCTTCAACTGTGCATTGGGAGCAGAACAACTTCGCCCGTACGTGCAGCGACTGTCTCGTGCAACCGATTTGTTTGTCTCGGTTTACCCAAATGCCGGCTTGCCCAATCCTTTCGGACATTACGACCAATCGCCCGCACAAATGCAGGCTTTGCTCAAAGAATATTTGGATGAAAATTTGGTAAACATTGTTGGTGGTTGCTGCGGTACTACTCCCGAGCACATCCGATTGATTGCCGATCTCGTGAAAAACTATCAACCCCGAAAAGCACATACCGTTCATGAAAGAATCTGATTGTAACCGATATTTGACGCTTTCCGGCTTAGAGCCTTTTGTGTTGACACCTGAATCGAATTTTGTCAACGTAGGCGAAAGAACCAACGTGACCGGCTCCAAAAAATTCCTTCGTCTGATTAAAGAAGATAACTATCGGGAAGC